>JAUWBK010000092.1 GCA_030605045.1 Dehalococcoidia bacterium | reverse complement strand
TCACTTCTTTATGATTACCTCCTGGTACGTTCGTCACCTTTTCTTGAAAATGGCAAAAAATCGGTCCTGATACTCGGCAAACAAGTTCCAGCGGTCAAGCTCGCTTTTTAGCTCGTTAGGGTCATAGTCTCCCCTCGTTGTCTTTCGAAAGAGTTCCTCAATCCTCAATCTGGCTCCAACCGGAATACCACTGGAATCTATATCTAGGAGTCCCCTTGCCCCCATCTGTGATATGTGGTGCGGGAGAGAACTTCTGGCCACTTCATAAATAAACTTCAACAGAGAGACGTCCCAGAGTTCATCCTCGCCCTTAATGATAGAGGTCAATGGGTCACCACGCTTATCAATCTCAGCATTTAGCTTATCCACTACTGACAGCCAGTGTGCCGAGACGATGTTAAGTTCTTTCGGTTCATTTCGGTAGGTGAAAAAGAGTCCGGGTGCATCAAGACCATAGGTTTTAATAAGGGCATCCAGATACCTTCGCGCCTCCAAGCTAAATCCTTCCAGTCTAGAAAGATAATAAGGGGTAACAATCCTTGGTCTTTCCGCAATCACCCTACCCTCTCTCACCACCGTCTCATTGACGTCTTTGGTTAACTCCAAATAAGTCGGTTCAGTAACCAGATAGTAGTAGATATTGGTAGTGCCAAAGGTAGATAGGCTCTGCTTAGGCGGCCTTAATATCTCGGTATGCCTGACCGCGTATTCAATTCGGTCATCATCAGTACCCATCAGTCTCCTCTAAAGTATCGCTGAGAGCTCATGCTTACACTCATCTAAAAGTTTAATGTATTGTAAATCGAGTTGAGCCTGCACCTTGCGCCATTCCTCTTGGAATTGCGGCTGACTTTCAACGTCTACTTTAATCCCGGCAAATGGCCCTAACTGCTGTTGCACTGCCTGCTGTATCCTGGCTTCAACTTCGGCCTTTAACGATTCATAAGCTTGTTTTCGCTGTTGCTCTCCCTGCTCAACATAATGGTCAAAGATACGCCTTAGCCGGCTATAAATATTCTCCACACCTACTTTATCATTCTTCAGAATTTTTAATCCGTCCATAGCTTTTTTATTATTTCTTCGGTCTAAATCTCTCCTGGGAAGGTTAATATTTCTGGTCAGTATATCCTGAGCGCCCTCAGTAACATGTTTTCTAGCCTTCTCTTCATACTGGCTCAACTCAGCCAGTAAATTAAGATTTTGCTTAAGATACCTGGCAGCTAGTTTTTCTCCTTCCGGGACATATTTCCATTTCAGGCGTTCCTCCTCAGTCACCTCGCCCAGCTTATCCACCTTCTCCATAGCTATTTCCAGGGCGCTTTTTATTTCTTCGCCCATATTAAACTCTCCATTACCAAGATAATACTTAAGCTACCTTGCCAAACATCACTCTCTTTAAGTATTATACTAAATGCTTGAAAAAGCGGAAAGCTTTCGCAATCTACATAGAGCAATAAGTAGAGATGAGTCAATCGACACAAGTCTATCTACCCTCGCCAAACCAAAGAGGCAGTATGTCACTGGAGGAAGCTATTGCCCGAAGGAAGTCAATCAGGTATTTCACTCCCCAGCCTATCTCCCAATGGCAGCTATCACAAATATTGTGGGCCGCCCAAGGTACCAGCGAGACTTCTTGGAACAGGACAGTGCCTAGTGCCGGAGCTACCTACCCACTGGAAATCTTTGTCGTTTGCGGCGCCAATTGTATTGAACAAATAAGCGAGGGTATATATCACTACCATCCAGAGAATCACTCTTTGACGCTGCATCACCAGGGAGACATGAGATTAGAACTAGCCAGAGCAGCACTAGGCCAGGAATTCATCTATGAAGCCCCGATAGATATTGTTATTTGCGCCGTATACGAGCGGACACTGAGGCAGTACGGGACTAGAGGGGAAAGATATGTTCATATGGAGGCGGGGCATGCCGGGCAAAATGTTTACCTTCAAGCCACTGCCCTCGGCCTGGCGACAGTAGCCATTGGTGCTTTCCATGACGAGTCGGTCAGAGAAGTTCTGCAACTAGATAAGCAATACAAGCCCTTGTACATTATGCCAGTGGGCAGGCTGGCTTAGCCGGGAAATCGACTTGAGATTAAAGGCAAGTCACAGTGTATAATAGGGGTAGTCTTTTCAGAGAACAAAGCTTGTAGGAAGGAGAGATATTATGCACAAAAACTGGAAGTTCCACCACATAGCAGTAATTGTCAAGGACATGAAGAAAGCAATTGAGTTCTATCAATCTCTAGGTATTGGGCCATTCCCGCCCCTTATCGGGCCAGAAGGAACAGTTCACTTGACTGAGAAAAAGGTACGGGGTAAACCAGTCGATTATCAGATAGACCTAAGACAGGCTGAAGGGGGAATAGGAGATATAGCCTTCGAGGTAGTGGAACCGCTTGAAGGTGAAACTCCGGTCAAGGAGTTTTTAGAGAAAAAAGGAGAGGGTATTCAGCACATCGGCTTCTTTGTCGATGACCTTGACCAAGAGACAGCCAAAATGGCCGAGAAAGGGTTTAGTATTACCCAGAGCGGGGAATCGCCCAACGTCAAATGGGCTTACTTCGATACTGACGCGGTTGGTGGGGTTTCGATTGAGCTTATGCAGAAGAAATCAAAATAAGTGGTATAGGGTTAAATTAAGTTATTTTTAGCCCCGTACCTTCCCGGCAATTAATTGGCCCATCTCCTTAGTCCCGACCTTGGTTTTACCTTCGTCCATGATGTCATAGGTGCGGTAGCCTTCCTCTAATACCTCAGTAACTGCTGTCTCAACCGCCTGTGCTTCCTTGGCTAAACCGCAGGAATAACGCAGCATCATAGCTATACTCAAAATAGTGGCAATGGGGTTAGCCATGTTCAAACCAGCGCGGCGTGGGGCACTGCCGTGGATAGGTTCATACAGACCGAATATTCTGACTCCTTCCTGGGGCACACCAGCCAAGCTAGCTGAAGGCAGCATCCCCAAAGACCCAGCCAGCATTGATGCCTCATCAGTAAGAATGTCACCAAAAGTATTCTCGGAGACCAGAACATCAAAGTGCTTTGGGTTTTGAATCAGCCGCATGGCACAGGCATCGACCAGCATGTGCTCCAATTCGACATCAGGATAGTTTTGCGATACTTCTATTGCCACCTGCCGCCACAGCCGGGAAACTTCAAGGACATTAGCTTTATCCACGGAGACTAACTTTTTGCTTCGGCCTCGAGCCAGCTCAAAACCGACCCTGACTATACGTGCGATCTCCTGCTCAGAGTAGAGCATAGTATCAACTCCCAGCCGTCCTTTGGGTGTCTGCCACCGTTTTTTGGGCCGCCCAAAATAAAGACCACCGGTAAGCTCACGAACAAAGACGAAATCTACTCCTTCAACAACCTCTGGCTTCAGGTTGGTCGAGTTAACCAGCATCGGCAAGGTTTTCACCGGACGCAGGTTGGCAAACAGCCCCAGCTTCTTCCTCAGTGCCAGCATGCCATCTTCGGGGCGGTCTTTAGCCTGAGGGTCATCCCACTTGGGACCACCAACAGCGCCTAATAATACCGCATCACAATTCCGGCTCATTTTCAGCGTCTCGGGGGGAAGGGATGTTCCTCGCTCATCAATGGCTACCCCACCCATCAGTCCGTAGCGCAAATCAAAATTATGTCCGAATTTTTCGCCTACCGCCTGCAATACCCTGACTGCCTCATCAGTAATCTCGGGACCAATACCATCACCGGGTAATACCACCAGGTTAAACTTCATTTTAGACCCTCCGACTCGTTAATCTCTTCTTGGTATATTCAATAAGTCCACCGGCGGAAATAATTTCGGTCATAAAATCAGGATAAGGGCGGGCGGTAAAAGTCATGCCCTTGGTCAGATTTTTTATTTCGCCGCGGGACAGGTCAACTTCCAGAGTATCACCGTTCTCTGTTTTATCAACTGCTTCCTCGCACTCAAGTAGCGGTAAACCGATATCTATAGAATTTCGGAAGAAGATACGGGCAAAGCTTTTGGCGATGACACAGGAAATGCCGACGGCTTTAATTGCCATTGGCGCATGCTCCCGTGATGAGCCGCAACCGAAGTTGGTGGTCGCCATTATGATATCCCCCGGTTGCACTCGCTTCAGGAAATCCTCATCGAGGTCTTCCATGCAGTGCTTGGCCAGCTCAGCGGCGTCATAAACATTCAGGTAACGCGCCGGGATAATGACGTCAGTATTAACATCAGCCCCGTATTTATGAACTTTGCCTTTTAGCATTGGGGAGCCTCCTTATTTAAGGTGTTTTGGAGTTACAATACTTGCAGAGCCTTCTCAAAATCCTTTACTTTGAGCAGGTCTTTGCTATCAGCTAGTTTTTCCCGCCAGCTTTTGCGTGTTTTCGCCATGGCTTCCTCTCTAGCTAAAAATTAATATCCAGATTGCTTGCCAGTAACGCTCTCAATATCAATTCTTACCACCAAAGCCAGCGCCAATTTCTCTTTAGGAAAGCTGAACTCGCCTTTAGTATATTGTTTCATCAGCACGCTTAAGCCGTGAATTTTTTCATCATCATTATCCAAGATATGGGCTCGACCAACCCCAATAATACTCCGATACCTCGTTGTGAAGCCACAGGCCTGCTCACCGCCCAATATTTCCATATCAGTATCTATTTCAAAGCAAACTTTATTGTTTCTCTTGATAAGTTCAATTTTGCGCCCCTCCAAAGCACTGTGGAAATAAAGTGCATTTCTCTCGTAGCCAAAACATACTGGAACCACATAAGGCTCATCACCATCAACCAAGCCAAGGCGACAAACTTGTGCCCTTCTGATTATCTCCTCAATCTCGCCAATATCGGTAATTTCCTTGTCTTTTCTCCGCAGGTGAAATTTTGGTGCGTTTCTTGGCAAATAGCTCTCCTCACCTGATAACTTTTTCTGGACTACTAATCTTACCCGCCACCGCACTGGCGGCAGCAACGGCTGGATTTGACAGATAGACTTCAGATTTAGGACTGCCCATCCGGCCGACAAAATTGCGGTTGGTGGTAGAAACGCACCGCTCGCCTGCAGCCAGAATCCCCATATGAAGGCCACAGCAAGGACCACAGGTTGGCGTGCTGACCGCAGCACCGGCTTTAACAAATATTTCGATA
>JAUWBK010000029.1 GCA_030605045.1 Dehalococcoidia bacterium | reverse complement strand
GTCCGGACAACTTACTTGCAGTGGGCTGGCAGTACGCCGCCTCCTCTTCCTTCAAGTGACCCCAGACTTGGTGGTTCTGAGGAGAATCGCTAAGGCTGTGACCTTGCGTATGACGAGGGTATGTAGTTGGCTGGCTGGCACCGGGCATCGTCTTCTTGCTCGTAGCGTTCGATGCTTGCAAACAAGGCCTTTTTACCCTGATGGCGCGTTCGCAACAGGGCAACGCCCTACCAACTGAACAGTTCGTCAAAAAGTGTGAAGAGTCCTCGGTTAAAAACTACTACCGGGCAGCATTGAATTTTCACCGAATTTTCTATACAATTTTCTTGATTTGGCTCCTCGCTGGTGAAAAAACTGCAGGTCGTTTGGGTTAAAATAGGGTGGTTTTAGCTTCAAATCGAGGAGATTTTGCGGGCCACATATTCCTAAACCGCGTGTCGGGCGTTCGAGTCGCGCCAGGGGTACTTTTTAGCCCACCTTTTTACTCTAATTTAGCCCCAGCGCCCCTTGCGGCGAGTCGCCTTCCTTTGACTCAGAGCATCACTTCGATAGTCAGGAGCTTTAATATACAAGAAAGTACTGAGCTTGTGGTCTACTAACCTAGAGGCAATACGGCTCTCAATTTCATCTTCGTCCAGCGTGAAAACGGTGGTAATTACTGTTGGTAGTTTGGCATTATAACGATAGTTGATAACTTGGTACAGTTTTTCCCGTGCCCAGGGAGTGGTTGACTGCTCACCAAAGTCGTCCAGGACAAGCAAAGGTGCCGTCTTTACCCTTTCAAACGACTGATCATAGGAAACCTTGCTCTCCGGACTGAAAGCAGAGCGTAGATGGTCAAGAAACTCAGGTACGACGATGAACCGGGCTGGCTGATTTGCCTGATAGCGATAATTAACGATAGCAGCGGCTAAGTGGGTTTTACCACATCCGTTCTCCCCCTGTAACACTAGCCAGCCATCGGGAGACTGAGCAAAATTAAAAACTGCACGGTACACCATTTCCAGATTCTCACGCTGGTCTGAAGGCAGGTTAACCCGCCTCCAGTCAAAATTATCAAAGGTCATGCTTTTTTGCAGCTCAAACTCTGAACCCCAGGTATAGTCTAGGGACAAAGGTTGTTTTTCTTCAATCACGCATACTTGACTCAGTTCAGGGTCGGTTAAACGAGTTTGAATTCTCTCCTCTAACTGCTCCAGAGGAATAATCGGCACAATCACGGTAGGTAGTTTACTATTGAAGCGATGAGTTAATAGTTGGTCCAGTTTTTCCTTAGCCCAGGAGGTACTGGTTTGAGCGCCTAAATCATCCAGAATTAGTAGTGGCGCATTGCGCACCTGGTCAAAGAACTCGTCATACGGCATTTCGCTATCGAGACTAAACGCAGAGCGTAGGTGGTCTAAAAGGTCAGAGGCAGTGATGTATAAAGCGGGGTAACCGTGACCAATACGCTCGTTGGCAATCGCCGCTGCCAGATGAGTTTTACCACCGCCACTGGGGCCACTTAGAATGAGCCAGCCTTTAGGTTCAGTAGCAAAGGCTTTGGCTGCCTCATAAGCCCGTTGGAATTGCTCCTGGCTCTTGGGATTGCCCCTTCTACCTTGCGGTTCTAAGTTATCAAAGGTAAATTGAGTTAACGCGCCCAGATTACTGTATCGCTGTAAACGTCCTTGACGTTCATTAGCCAGTTCCTTTTTCACACAGCGGCAGGCAACCACCTGGCTAAAATCCGGTTTCCCTGAAGACAGCCGCGGATGAACAACTCCCGCCCCTTTACAAATAGGACAGTTTGCGCTCGGCGAAGGCTCTTCCTCAGCGCCGAACCATGTGTCCATATTTTTGTTTGATGTATTTATCTGGGCCTGTCTTAGAAACTCGCTGATATGTTCCATCGCTTTTACCTTCTGCTGACCAGCGCTCTAAAATCCGGACAATGTATCTGATGCTTCTCTTATTGAGTGAAACTGCCTCTTTGATGGCATCCCGAATCCAGACTTCAGGGTACAGCTTCTCCGCCTCACTCAGCTCTTCGGCAATCATCGGGGTCAGCATGCCAACGTTCTGTTCATAAAGAGTAAAAATGTCAGGTTGTTCCTCCGCCTCAATATAGGTTTTCCCCGCCGCTTTGAGCCCGCTTAATTTGAGCTCACCATTTTGAATTTTAGCCATAATCTGCCGGTCGGACTCAGTATTGAGTAAATAGACGTCTTCGGGCACGCCATCTCTATCTAATGCCAGATGGATGATGGTTCCCCGTTTGGTCGCCATTTCCAGAGACTTACGTAATACCTCATCCGGTGGCTTGGCAGCTCCTCTCAGGCTACTCATCAGGCCAGCACTTCCCAGCAGCTCTCGATAAGTGACGAAACGAGGATAACCCCGTTTACGGTAAAGCGCCGCCAGCACATGCAGCGTTGTCTTTAACTCGCTGATATCATTGATTCGAGGTAGGATAGTACTTAAGAAAAAGTTAGGTATAGGGGTAAACTCCATCTTGGCTGGAAAACCGGTAAGCTGACTCATAATAAGCTCGGCTCTTCACTACTGACTGGATACTCAAAATTATAGAACTTGGCTAGGTTGCGCCGGAAACGTAATTTTATCTGCCCGGTAGGTCCATTGCGATTCTTGGCAATGATAATATCGGCTTCTTCTCGTGGGTATTCTTTATCCGGATGCTGGAGCTGCCATTCCTCTTCAGTATGATAGTATTCATCCCGGTAGATAAACATAACCACATCCGCATCCTGTTCAATGCTGCCACTTTCACGCAGGTCAGCCAGTTGCGGAATGTGTGACGCCCGCCACTCTACGGCTCGGCTCAGCTGCGATACCGCCAGCACGGGTATATTAAGCTCGCGAGCTAAGGCCTTAAGGGAACGGGAAATGTAGCTAATTTCCTGAACCCGGTTTTCCCCCCTTACCCCTTCCCCCTGCATCAGTTGCAAGTAGTCAATAATAATCAGGTCGATACCACGCTCGAAGTGGAGGCGGCGGGCTTTACTTCGCATTTCGACTACCCGGAGCTGAGGCGAATCATCCATGTAGATTGGTGATTCCGAAAGGACACCGGTAGCGTCCATAATCCGTTTGTCCTCATCTTCAGTGTGAAGCCCGAAACGAACCCGCCTTGAATTGACTCCCGATTCACTGGAAAGCAAACGCAAGACCGTCGACTCCCGTGCCATCTCCAGACTGAACATTGCCACACACGCCTTTTGCTCTACAGCAACGTTTCGGGCAATACTAAGAGCAAGACTCGTCTTGCCCATACTGGGCCGGCCGGCGATAATAGTCAGGTCAGAGCGTTGAAATCCACCCAGAAATTCGTCCAGGCCAACAAAGTTAGAGAGCACGTAAGGCAGCGGTGCCTGAGGATAGCCTTCTTCTACTTCGGGAGCCGGAACCGTCTCAAAATACTTGTCCAGCACCTGGCGAATATGAGTGAAGTCTCGGTCACCCTGCCCATGACGCAGCTTAAATAAGATGTCCTCGGCCCGACTCAGGCTGGCACTAACATCAGGACCAGCTTCATAGCCAACCCGGGCAATTTGGTCAGCAGACTTGATTAAGCCGCGCATTGTCGACAGGCGATAAACAATTTGGGCATAGTGCTCAACATCAAGCGAAGTCGGACATATAGAGATGAGATGACTTAAGTAGGCGGCACCACCGCATGACTCCAGTCTTTCCCGTCGCGCTAGTTCTTGCGCCACCGTGATTTGATTTATGGCCTCATTGCGTTCGTAAAGCGCCGAGCAGGCTTCATACAGCCATTGGTTTTGTTCACTGTAAAAATCTGGCGGCTGAAGAAAGGTGGCGATTTTATAGATGGCCGTGCCGTCTATTAGCAGCGAACCGATTACCGCTTCCTCGGCATCAAGGTCATGGGGGGGTAATTTTTCACTATACACTCTAGCTCGTCTCCTCTTTCTCCTTTACCCTCTTTTTTTTCTTTTTCTCCCCTTCCTCTGCCTTCTCCGTCTTTTTCTCCTTCTTCGCTTTCCCCACCTTCTCCGCCTTCTTCTCTTTCTCCACCTTCTTCGCCTTTTTCTCCTTCTTCTCCTCTTCTTCCGCCACGGTAAGTTTTATCTTGGGTATAATATCTGCAGTCAGTCTAATGGCTATTTCATAGCTGCCGACTTCACGGATGGGCTCATCTAACTCTATTTTCCTCTTGTCAATAACTAACCCGGCACTCTTCTCGAGTTCTTCAGCAATATCAGCGTTGGTAATCGAACCATAAAGTTGGTCCTTAGCCCCCGCCCGAGCTTTAAGTACAATCTCTCGCCCTTCCAGTTGCTCCGCCAGTTCCTTCATCTCAGCTTCAGTTTCGGCCTGCCGGCGAGCTTTCTTTTTCAGCTGTGCTTCTACAATGTGTGTCGTTTTGGCATCCGCCAATATGGCCAGTTTCTTTGGGATAAGAAAGTTCCGGCCATAACCATCAGCGACTTCTTTGACCTCACCCGTTTCCGCCACATTGGGTACATCCTCCAAGAAAACAACCTTCATATATTTCTCCTTGAAAATAATTATACTCCACCGCGAAACAAAAAAAAGGGGGGTTGAAGAGCAGTCCACAAAAATTTTTTTTAATTAATTACAACCCTATCCAGCAATGAATCTTTCCGCATAGATTGCTGCTACCGCGCCATCCCCAGCCGCCGCGATTACCTGGCGAATCGAGCTGGAGCGTATATCGCCAGCGGCAAAAATGCCCGGCACTTCGGTCTCCATCTTTTCATTAGTAATGATGGCGCCATTGGCATCCAGCGATAAGACTCCTTTGAGATAGTCGGTATTTGGCTTAAAGCCGACAGCGACGAAGATTCCGGATATATCCAAGGTAGATTTTTCTCCGGTAAGCACGTTGCGGAGCCGGAGCCTTTTCACCACGTCTTCTCCTTCAATTGCTTCGACTACCGTATTCCACAGAAATTCAATTTTTGGCTCGGCAAAGGCTCTCTCCTGAAGAATGCGGGTGGCGCGTAGCTCCTGGCGGCGGTGTATTATCGTGACCTTGGCAGCAAACTTGCTCAGTTCAAGAGCTTCATTAATCGCCGCATTGCCACCGCCCACCACAGCTACCGGCAGGTCTCTATAAAAATAGGCGTCACAAATAGCACAATAGGCTACCCCTCTACCGGTAAACTCTTCTTCTCCAGGGACACCCAATTTAGCTCGGTCGGAGCCGCTGGCGATAATTACCGCTTTAGCGGTAATATCTCCTTCACTGGTCTTTACGATTTTATGCTCTCCTTTAAGTTCAAGGCCGATAACCTCAGCCAGCAATGTTTCCAGCCCAAATTTTGCCGCCTGCTGCTGCATTGCTTCCGCCAGCTCCAGTCCACTGACACCCTGTGAAAAGCCGGGGTAATTCTCCACCAACCCGGCGTCTATGATCCGGCCGCCAGCGCCCATTTTTTCAATAAGCAGGCTACTCAGCCTAGCTCTTGAAGTATAAATTCCGGCGGCGAGCCCCGCCGGCCCACCGCCAATAATTACGACATCATATTCCCGCTTGCTTACCAACCTCTTCCTCCTCTGCCTATTACTCAAGAACGGCGTCCAAACTTCGTTTCAGGTCAGCCTTAGGTCTAAAGCCAACAATATTGGAGACGGGAGCCCCATTTTTAAAGATAAGCAGGGTAGGAATGCTCATGATACCATATTGGCTGGCCGTCTTCGGATTCTGGTCAACATCCAGCTTGGCAAAGCTTATTTTACCTTCATATTCCTCCGCCAGTTCCTCCACCATTGGCGCCACCATCCGGCATGGCCCACACCAGGCCGCCCAGAAGTCAACCAACACCGGTGTCTTTGACTGCAGCACGACCTGGTCAAAATTACTGCCATCAACTACGGTTGGTTTGCTCATGGATTTCCTCCTTGATTACCTGTGATATACCTTGCTCCGCCATATGTTTGGCGATACCAATAGCACTCTTAATCGTCTTGGCCTGACTACGGCCGTGCGCGATGATAATATTGCCATTCACCCCGAGCAGGCATGCCCCTCCGTGTTCCCGGTAGTCGATTCGGTTAACCCAGGAACTCAATCCTATGTCACGGAGTAAGTCACGCCCCCGGAAGTGATAGGCACTGGAAATGACCTGCCCTATCTGCCGCACCGAACCCAAAAAGGTGTCACTCAGGCCTTCAATTGTCTTAAGTACTATATTCCCGGTGAAGCCATCAGTAACGACAACGTCAGCGGTTACCTTTAATATATCATGGCCTTCGATATTGCCAATGAAATTTAAGTTGTTCGCCTTTTTTAGGAGTTGGTAACTTTCTTGTACCAACTGGTTTCCCTTGGTTTCTTCCTCACCAACACTGAGCAAGCCGATTCTCGGTGAACTGATGCCGAGAACATGTTGGCTATAGATGGCGCCCATTTGGGCAAATTGAACTAAATGGCTTGGCCGGCAATCAACATTAGCGCCAGCATCAATGAGCAGGACCGGAGTGGATGGGGTAATGTCCATAATACAAGCTATCGCCGGGCGCTCAATCCCTTTCATCTTTCCCAGGCTAAACAGCGCGGCACCGAGCACTGCCCCGGTGTTGCCTGCGGAAACAAAGCCTGAAGCACGACCATCCTTTACCAAGTTCACTCCAATTACTATGGATGAGTTTGGCTTACTGCGAATCGCTTTCATTGGTGACTCGTGAGGCCCAATCGTCTGGCTGGCCTCAACAATAGTGAGGCCGTGTTTTTGTAAATGACGGCCCGCCAGCACGTGGAGCACCTTTTTCCGGCCTACCAGAGCCACTTCCACCTCATACTCCTGAGCTGCTTTCACCGCCCCCTTGACTATTTCGTGAGGAGCATAGTCCCCACCAGAAGCATCAACAGCAATTATCATTTACTTCCTCAATTAAGATTCCTGACTGCTATCCCGATACTCTCCCCTGCCCAAACTCCTCTTTGACTCCGGCAACTGCTCCCGGATTAGCCACTAGCTCAACCACCGTCATCGCCAGTGCCTTAGCCGCATCAAGAAGACCTTTAGTGCCTGCTTCCGAGGCTGCCGTCTCGGCAAACTGGGGAGAATGGGTGACCATTTTGGCCGGCGCTATGGCGATTAAAGGATGAATACTCGGTACTAGCTGACTAACATTACCGATATCACTGCTACCAATACCGATTCTGGGGTCATAAAGATGCACCCGGCGGCCTAGGGACTGCAGGTTCCGCCGAAATAGTCGAGCTAAAGTCAGATTACTGCGCAATGGTGCGTAGCGTACCTCCGCCCACTTATATTCCAGCCTGGCCCCACTAGCCGTAGCCGCACCGATAAAACAGTTAATGACTCTCTCTTTTAATTCATCAAGGTAATCGTCATCCTCGGCACGCACGATAAATTTTCCGGCAGTATGCGCCGGGACAATATTAGCCGCTTCGCCACCGTCGGTAATAATACCGTGGATGCGAGCACTATCCTTAATATGCTGCCGGAGCGAATTAATGGCGGCAAAGGACTGAAGCATTGCTTCCAGGGCATTGATGCCTACCTCGGGTCGGGCCGCCGCGTGAGCGGCTTTACCGAAAAATTCAACTTCTAATGTCTGGCAGGCAAGAAACCGGGTGGCTGCGGTATTCAGTCCTGCTGGATGCACCATCATGGCGATATCCACATCATCAAAGGCACCTTTATTAGCCATAATCACCTTGCCCCCGTACATCTCCTCACCTGGCGTGCCGATAACCAGAATGGTGCCCCCGAACCTATCCATGGCTAACTTGGACGCCACTCCGGCACCAACGGCGCTGGTAGCAATTAAGTTATGACCACAAGCATGACCAAGTTTAGGTAAAGCATCGTACTCAGCCAAGATAGCGATAGCTGGCTTGCCTTGTCCATAACTTGCCCGGAAAGCAGTGGCTAGCCCACAGATACCCTGCTCGATAGAGAAGCCGTTTTCCTTCATGTATTCAGCTAGCCAAGTTGCTGATTTAACCTCCTGGAAAGCGGTCTCAGGGTTAGCGTGTATCTTTAAACTCAACTCATTAAGCTGTTGGCGGCGAGTGTCTATTTCACTGACAACTAAAGTCTTTAATTCTTCTGTATCCAAACTCCTCTCCGTACTGGAGGTAAATTGCTGACTATTATAGTGATTATTATAGCTTAATGTAACCTAGAATTTCTAGGTTTGACCGGTATGGCTTACCAGAAACAGATAATTTGTAGCTAATCCAAAGCCAAGTGAAACCATCTGGAAACAGAGTGGGGGGGTTCTGACAATTGACATTATGAAAGTGCACTTGAATACTTCTCATATGATTCATGAAGAGATTGCGTTTAGTGCTTTTCAATCCTTTCTTGCCATTACAATCATCCGATTGGTCATGCATCCGTAGTCCCCTTCTGCTTCACGGTTCATAAAATCCTTCTCACAAGATACGGACGAAAAACCTGCTGAAGATAACAAGTCTGATATTTTTTCCGGGCTGTAAAGACGGGTACAGTAAGTTCTATCTCGTAGACAACCCCATTTTTGAGACCTGACTGTTTCTCGACTATAAATAATATCATCTCCAAGTTTTCTTTCACGATTAACGGTAAGCTCTTCATTTACCCTATGACAGGAAAAAGGGGTAAAGTTTTGTAAGACATAATCCCGGTCAGGAAGGTCTAACAGTAATGTTCCTTTTGGTAGGAGAAGGCGAAACGCCTCATTGAGGATTTTTTTATTTTCGTCTTCATTCACAAAGTAGCCAAAGGAACTGGCCATGATGATGATAAACCGGAAGCTCTGTCCGGGCAGACCGGTATTTCTGGCATCGCCCTGGATGAAAATGGTATCGAGTCCTTCCTCTTTGGCTCTTTTTTCTCCAAGCTCTACGAGGTAACCGGAATAGTCCAGCACGGTTACCTTCTGAAAACCACGCCGGGAAAGTTCCAGAGAATGCCGACCGTGTCCTCCACACAAATCAAGAATTGAAGCCGATTTATCCAATTCCAGCGTCTCGACAAGGATATCTACTTCCTGACGGGTCAGTTTTTCATCACAAACTGAACGGGCATCAGTCAGCAGATAAATTTCGTCGAAAAGTTCCTGCCACCAATTATCATCGACCTGAATGTTCATTTTATGTGTGCCCCAAAACTAAATAGTCCGTCTGAGGCGAAGATAGCCGGTGCACCTCCCCACGGTTGGGAACGTATGATTTCAAGCTCTTCAGGTTCAATGTTCACCATTACATCCAATTCGCCAGATAACCACATTTTTTCCAAGGTCAAGCAATCAGACCAGATGCCAGCGCAATATGTTTCCAGGGCTTTCATCTGGCCAGCGGTTATCAAACGAGGCCGCAGTGCGATTTTAATGGGACCAAGCAGATAGGTAAACTGATGTTCCATCGCCATTTTCTTCTGATGTTCCACGGCTTCCAGCACATCGTCGTAGTCCCTGCTTAGAATTGCTTCGTTAATCCTTTT
>JAUWBK010000121.1 GCA_030605045.1 Dehalococcoidia bacterium | reverse complement strand
ATCAGGGAGCTGAAGCGTTTTGCCGCTGACTGGTATTTGGAGCACGTGACGGAAGAACCGGAACCATTTCCCCAGACCAAAACGCAGCGGGTAGCTGTCATCGGGGCAGGACCCACCGGACTATCTTGCGCCTATTTCCTGGCGCAAATGGGCTATCCGGTAACCGTCTTTGAAGCCCTTCCCGTAGGTGGGGGTATGCTATCAGTGGCGATACCCGAGTTTCGCTTGCCGCGACAGATTATTCAAAAGGAGATTGATTATATTGCCAAGCGGGGGGTGGACATCAGGTACGACACCCCGATTACTGTCAACTTCACCGTGGAAGACCTCACCAGAGACGGCTTCGAAGCTGTCTTTATCGCTGCCGGTGCTCAGCGAAGCCAGCGCGTAGGCATACCCGGCGAGTTGGAGGATGTTGCCGGTTTCTACTACGGGCTGAGATTCCTGAGGGATATCAGACTTGGCAGACAGGTTAGGGTTGGCCGCCACGTAGCGGTCATCGGTGGCGGCAATGTAGCTCTGGATACGGCTCGCACTGCTCTTCGCCTTGGTGCTGAGGAAGTGAACATCTATTACCGTCGGTCACGGGAGGAGATGCCGATAACCGAGGTGGAATACGACCAGGCTATCGCCGAAGGTGTGCAAGTTAATTTCTTGGTCAGTCCCACCAGAATCGTTAGTGAGAACTGGACAGTGACCGGTCTGCAATGTATTCGGATGAGTCTTGGTGAACCTGACGAGAGTGGCCGTCGGCGGCCGGTTCCAATCACCGGCACTGAGTTCTTTGTTCCGGCAGATACCGTGATTGCCGCCGTGGGCCAAGCCCCTGACCTTTCCTTTTTACCCGCCGACAGTGCTCTGGAACGCACCCGATGGGAAACCCTGGTTGTTGATAGCAATACCCTGTCGACTAATGTCAGCGGTGTCTTTGCCGGTGGTGACTTTGTTACCGGACCAGCCATGGTGATCGATGCCATCGCCGCTGGCCGGAGGGCAGCTATTGCCATCGAAAAGTACCTGAAGGGAGACACTTCCAGAGTAGAAATTTATGACCTTAAAGCCGGGGTTGTTGGCGAGTTGCCTAGCCAGGAAATCGAGGAAACCTGGGAGGTGCAGCCAAGAATCGTCGCACCAACACTTTCGATTCCGAAGAGAAAGGCGAGCTTTAACGAAGTGGAACTCGCCTTCTCGGTAAAAAGAGCCAGGCAAGAGGCCAAGCGATGCCTGAGATGTGACCTGGAAAAATAGCTACGTAACATGATTAGCTTAATGGGAGGGTTAACATGAAATTGATAACTAGACAAAAACCGTTTGAGGAAATCGAGAAGCAGTTAGCTGACTTTGACCGACCATTTATTATTGGTTGCGGTACCTGCACGACGATGACCAAGACCGGTGGCATTGACCAAGTTCAAGAGATGAAAGAGCGCCTTCAGGAGTTGGACAAACGAGTTAGTGGCTGGGTGGTTATCCCCACCGCTTGTGACGAAATGACCGAGACAGCCATGAAGGAAAATAGTCGTGCCATTGAGAATGCGAGCTGCATTCTGGTAATGACCTGTGCCCTAGGGGTGCACCGGATTAGCTTGTACATTGACCGCCCAGTTATTCCAGCGCTGGATACCTTGTTCATCGCCGTCGAAGATACCCCGGGCTATTTCCGCGAGGTTTGCGCCCAATGCGGTCAGTGTGTCCTCGGTGAAACCGCCGGTATCTGTCCAATTACTCTCTGCCACAAGGGTCTGGTAAACGGTCCGTGTGGTGGCACCAATAACGGCAAGTGTGAGGTTGATAAAGAAAAGGACTGTGCCTGGACGCTTATCTATGAGCGCCTGAAAGAACAAGGCAGGCTTGATTTAATGCGGAAGTACTACCCTCCCAAGAACTATCAGGTCGCACTGAGGCCGAGAACGATCAAAATCCAGTGAGCGAGGAGGTTAGGCTAATGGTATCGCGCTTTAGAGAGGTTCTTAACTCTGGCAAGTTTGTTATTACTAGTGAGGTGGCACCACCGAAGGGAACCAACCTGGAAAAGATGCTTCACCATATTGAGCTTCTCAAGGACAAGGTGGATGCAATTAATGTCACTGACCACCAGAGCTCAGTGATGCGATTCCCTTCTATTGGCGGCTGCCTGGCAATTAAGGAGCAAGGTGGTGAGCCCGTTTTGCAAATGACCTGCCGTGATCGTAACCGCTTAGCCCTCCAAGCTGAGCTGCTACTGGCGTATACCAGAGGAATAAGAAACGTTCTTTGTCTGACTGGTGATGCCATTCCAGTAGGCGACCACAAGGAGGCTAAAGGTGTTTTTGACTTTGATTCCGTGCAACTACTGAGGGTAATTCGTTTGATGGAATCAGGTCAGGATATGGGGGGCAATAATCTTGATGGTAATGTGGAATTTTGTGCTGGCGCCATCGTTACCCCCGAAGCGCGACCAATCGAGCCCCAGCTCATCAAGTTTGAAAAGAAGGTTGAAGTTGGTGCTGAGTTCTTTCAAACCCAGGCAATTTATGACTTGGAGAACTTCAGCAAATTCATGGAGTACGCTCGGCAGTTTCCAGTCAAGGTGCTGGCCGGGATAGTCCTGCTGTCATCAGCCAGAATGGCCAAGTACATGACGGAGAACGTTCCCGGCATCTTTGTGCCTCAAGAGCTGATTGATGAATTAACCGGTGTCCCCAAGGAGGAGATGTTAGCCAAAGGGATTGAGATTGCCGGACGGATGATTGCTGCTTTAAAAAGGGACTTGATTTGCGATGGTGTCCATATTATGGCCATTGGCCGAGAAGAAGTAGTTCCCGATATCTTAGCGGCGGCTGGACTATAGATTTTAGCCAGCCACTACCAAACTCCTCATAAGGTTGAGCTTGTTGCGAAATGGCTATCGTTTGTTAATAAAAGGAAGGTATTTGTGGGAAATGGGCATCGGGGCTCCGGCTGCTACCCATACCGACGGCCAGCCGCGACGGATATGTGTTCAGTCATCGTCATCAGTAAGTCAGTCAAGTCTTCTTTGTCATTTAATAATGGCGAAGAGTTAGTCTCTATTAGATTAGATTAAATTAGATTAGACTTACATCTAGATTGGAGCTGAAAGATAACATCTGTACTGAGCTTCAGAAAATGAAGCTAAGGTAACATTTGCTTGTTTTGTTACTCATTGTTTTTAAGAGTTCTCCTTACAGTCTCATGACTAATCCCGTATTCTTTTGCTAGACTACGAAGGCTTTTGCAATTTCGCTGTTCAGTGAGTTTCTTCCATAGCCTTGGAGGTATAGAGCATCGAGAGTAAGCAATCTCTGCAATATGTGGGCACAACACTTCTACTAAATAGGCAATTTGCACTTTATAAGCCGGTGCCCCTCGGGGTCGCACCTGCAACCTTCTCTTAAGTGTCCTCGCTACTTTACGACTAACTCCACATTTCTTGGTCTGCTCTCTCAGACCCTCATACTGAAGGTCAAAGAAGGGCTTGAATTGGTTTTGGCGTCATCATCGGCATTAATATCATAGTGGAGCTGATGATTTGGCAGTTATTAATGCGCTAAAAACCGTTGAAGGTTAGTTTAATTACAATAGGCGTAGTCGACAACAAAACTGGGGAGCTCCAGACAGGGCCCCCAGTTTTATT
>JAUWBK010000023.1 GCA_030605045.1 Dehalococcoidia bacterium | reverse complement strand
CTGGTAGCGCCGCTCATTGCTTCCCAGTCAAGACTGACATTACTGATGGTGTAATTAATAATGGTACCAATGCCAGCGGCGGTGTTAGGTGGTGAGATTGAAGTAACCGGTGAGGTTAAACTATCGTTAAAGGTCAGCAGTTTGGTGTGAGTGGTATCAGTTGACCATAACCTGTGGTCACGCCGCCAAAGTCCGGATAGAGTGGCGTTATCACTAAGACCGCGAGTTACTGTCTCGAAAGTCGGCCCCAGTGAGTAGGTTGGATTAAGACTGCGTTCGATGCCCCCGTCAGTCTGGGAGTTAGTGGTGTACAATGTACCCTCAGACGACACGATCACTTGATTGAGCGTGCCACCAGTGGGCAGGATGCTATCGATGCTTTCCCAGTCATTGCTGGTACCAATGGTAAAGCGGTAGACACCCTTATCGGCGGTGTTGCTAGCAGCATAGACAATGTTATTACTGCTGAAATTTGGGTCGAAGGCAACGGTTATTGCGCCGGCGAGGGGTGGTGAGGTAGCATCTGGAGGCAATGGTTCAAATGAAGTTCCGTTATCATTAGACCAGTAAACCCAGCCCCCGCTATTACCCGCCAGAATAGTCCCATCCTGTTCATAGTTAGGTGAGAGGACCATCGAGGTTAACGTTTGGCTACCAGTTGGCGCGCCGTCGGAGTAGTAAAAACCACTATTGGTAGTACGATAGACCAGCCCGTTACTGCCATCATGGCTGCCGATAAACAGCGTGGTATCATTAACTACTGTCCAGGTGTAAATGGGTAGTGAGGCACCAGAGTTAGGGTCAAAGGTAAGCCGGTTGACGAAGTTCTGACCGTTATCGGCTGACTTCCATACTGCGGGGCGGCCGTTGCTACTTCCAGCGATAAAGACTGCTTGGCTGCCATTACCGTATTGGGGAGAAAGCTCGACCAGGTCAATGCTGTCGACATTAGTCAGGGTGCTGGCGAATATCCTTTCCCAGATGTTGCCGTCATTCAGGCTCCGCCACAGGCTGTACTCACCACCGAAAGTAAGCATAAAGAGCGTATTATCTCGGCTATAGCTGGGGGAAGGGGCCAAATCAATGATATTGCTGATGTCAGTATCAATTAAACCAACCTGGTTCCAGGTAACGCCACTATCCTGACTTATCGAGAAGGCGCTCTCGCTGCCGCTGGTGGCGGCATATGTCTTACTACTGCTAGCAAAATCAGGTGCCAGAAGTACGTAAGTTTTGGAGCCCCCGGTTGGCTCTTTACGGCTTCTTGTCCAGTTACTGCCACCGTCAGCACTAAAGTAGGTCTGGGCGCTAGTAGCAGCGCCGGCTAGCAGGCTGGTGGCATTGGCTTCGCCAGTAACTGCCAGTCCGGTAACATCAACATTGCTCAGGCCATAGCTAGCGCCAATATTTAGGTCAGTGGCGCTTGAGTTGCTTGGTGTCTCTACAGGGTTAATTCGATAGACATCGCCATCGTTACTGCCGGTATCAATAGCGATAAACTGGACATAGTCGGCGGAGGTGGCGTCATAGTCGCTGGGGAAAGCAATCGCTGCTGAGTTAGCTATGACTACCGGGGTAGGAGTTCCCGAATTATCTTTATCCAGTCTGGCATTACCAATAGTCGTGCCCCATCCAGCATTGCCAATTTTGGTCGTAACCAGGGTATCGGTCTCATCGGTTATTACCACCACTATTTGGCGGTCGGTGGCGAAGTTTGGCGAGAAAGCGACGGCATAAGCGTCATAGTTACCGAGGTTAGTATCTACCCAACTGGGAATCATTTGTTCTTCGTCCAAGGTATAGATACCACCAAATTGAGCGTTATCCGTATCTCTGGTAGCGACGGCGATGATATTACTGTAGAGTCGGGTAACATCAATGGCGGTGATTTCTATGTTATTGCTCCCAGCACCACCCGGGTTTGTCAGCGAGCTGAATTTTTTACCTCCATCAGTGGAGCGGTAAACGTTAGACGAAGTGGCATAGTAGATGGTGTTGGCCTCATCGGGTGCGATGGCGATATCAACTATGTTGTCTTGAACATCGCCGATGTATGACCAGCTATAGCCACCATCTGTGGACTTATACAGGGTATAAGTGAGACCTTTGCCGTAAGCATAAAGAGTGCCGTCAATTGCCATGGTCAGATGCTGAACGTCCGAGCCATCAGCCAGCACCCAGTTACCTCCCTTGCCCTCGGTAGGAATGTTAACTCTGGTCCACTTGACCTCCTCCGAAGAAGCAACCGCGGTACTGGTGAGGTTAGCCAGGGACAGGCTTAAGAGTAGGAGTAATACCACAATAGCGTTTATCTTTGCCACGTGGCGAATTTTACTCGGCTATAAAGTAAAAGTCAATAATTGCCTAAAAAGAGAGCCCCCCGATTTCGGGGGGCTCTCGGAGTGTCGGAGCGTTATCCCTCAAATTAGAGCTAGACTGGTCGTCGGGTTCTAATTATCAGGACGATCAACGCGAGAATCAGTACCGCACCGATGATGATGATTGCCAAGAGAGTCCAGGTTGGAATTGCCGGTGCCGGTTCTGGTGCCGGAGGTATTACTATCTCCGGTGGTGGTGCCGGTGCCGGCGGGAGCACTATCTCTGGGGGTTCAATCGTTATCGACGGTGCTGATGGTACCGAGATTACCGGTGGCGGTGGTATCACAATCTCTACCGGTGGTGCCGGAACTACTGGTAAGGCCTCAGTGCGGAAGCTGCGGGTCTCAGAATAAGCGCTGCGAAGCGGACCAGCCAGGTCTACCCTAACTCTCCAGTAGTAGCTGGTCTCGGCCATGAATTTGATATCGGCGTCGCCAGCAGCACCCGGACCAACAATCTGGCTTATGACATCTCCTTCATCCCAGGTTCCGGAGGACTTCTCAATAGCCAAGGACAGCACGTCCTCGACGAAGCCGCTGTCGGTAGCAATCTCGAAGTTAAACTTAAAGACTTTGTCAGACGGGCTCTCCCAGGTGAAAATCACCTGTTCGGAATCACCGCTTATCGGGTTAACCGGAAGCGTAAACCCGTCCGCGGGCGAAAGCAGCTCTAGAACGGCGACAGCCAGGGTATCCTTGTAGCTGAAAAGCTGAGCGCCTACCGTATCAATCGTCCACAGCTTGTTAATTTCGCTGCCGGCGCTTGCCCTCAGTGCTGACGGTGCCGCGTTGAAGACCTCACCAGGACTGGTCGCGGTGCTCCAGGATGGGTCGTCTGAGGTTGGGCTTAGCGTGCGGAGCATCAGGCTGACATTGTCAGTGGCAGTAGGAGAGGAGTTTTCTGACACGGCATAAAGCGCGCCTTCCCACAGAGCGAGACCACGAACAGCGTACCCTACCGGAATGTCACCATCGGCGGTTATCTTGTCCCACTCGTCGTCCTCGCCAATCTCCCACTGGTAGATATAGTCACCAGTATTATCGGAGGTGGCAGCGATGACGAAGTCACCGTCGTTCAATCCGGTAGCTACTGCCTGGACGTCCTCATTGTCTGGCATTCCATCGGAGAGCTTGGTCCAGCTTGTGTTGCCGTTGGTGGAGTAAGACACCATGCCATCTCCGGCAACCAGTAACCTATCCTCGCCCAGGCTCAGGATCATGTTGGCATTACTGATCTTGTGAGATACCTTTGATGCCCAGGTGAAGCCGCTGTTGGTTGACCTGGAGACATGCGCCGCTACGGTGTCCTGGACGAGAACGTAGACAACACTACCGTCACCTTCCACCGCCAGGTCAGCGATATTATACCTGGAGACGCGGGTGTGCCACTTCCCCTCTCCACCGTCGCTGGTGTAGTACAGGGTGGTGTCGCCTACTTCAGCCAGATAGAGCACATCGGGGTCGTCAGGGGCCATACGGACAATATAGTTAAAGCCCACGTCTAGGTCCACGAATATCCTCTCCCAGGATGAGGCAAGCCGCCACACACTAAGGTTTGGGGTACCACCAGCAGCAGTGTCATTGGCGGAGATCAGATAGACCTTCTCACCATCGGGTGACACGACGACATCACTCAATGTTTGCAAAGCAGTATCAATGAGGCTGAGGTCGTTGAAGGTCGCGCCGTCATCTCTGGAGATGGAAAAGGCGCTCTCTTCACCCGAGGTTCCCGCCACCACGTCATCACCGGCGAAGGCAACGACCGTAAGTTCGGTACCGCCTGGGCGCTTCGTCGAGGTAACACCACTGACCGTTGGCGATGACCCCAGCGGGTCAGCACTGCGACGAACATTGGTGCTGTCGAAATGCCCGGCGACAAGTCGCGTCCCGTCAAAGGCAACGCTGTGGATGAACTGTTTCACCTTCAGTTCCTCCACGTCGTCATCGTCCATGCGGAAGATGCCGTCGGCTTCATCTGCAGAACCGGCCTCAGTGGTGATGCCCACGAATAGGATACGCATGGCATCGTCGCTGCCCAGGTAGTCGGGCGCCATGGCTATGGACGCTGACCTAAGAGCGGTAACATCGGCATCTGTGTCGTCGTCAACAACTTCCGCCGGGTAGTCGGCAAATGTGCCCGTGTTCCAGTTGTCCTGGTTGAAGCTGTAGATATGCAGCCATATGGCATCACCGAAGTCGGCAGTGACCGCTACCAGGACCTCGTCAGACGCGAAATTGGGCGAAAAGGCCATCGCACCAGCCACATTTCCTGCTTCAGCGGCGAAACCCGCGTCAGCACTGGTTTCTGTCCACTGTGCTCCAATGGCGCCGATCTCGTAATGCCACACTTCGGCAGCATCGCTACCAGAGTCTCTACCGGCAACGGCAACGGTGTGCTTCCCGCCTTTTTCCGGTGAAATAGCAAGGTCCCTAAGGACATCAAAGTTGGCGTCGACCGTGCCCAGAGTGTCCCAGTTGGCGCCGGCATCGTCGCTGATGAAAACTGAAACTTCATCTGATGCGTTCCATGAGGCGACGGCAATGTAGTTTTCGTCGTCCGGGGCAACTGCTGTCAGGTTAGCGGCAAGGGTGTTACCATCTGTGATAACGGTGATAGAGCTCCAGCTCTTGCCGACGTTGGTTGACCTGAAGATCTTGGTGTCAGTAGAGTTAATTGTAAAGGCAGCATAGATAACCCCGCCACCCGGGAAAACAGCCAGGTCAGTAACATTGCCCGCTTCAAGCTCGTCGGGAAGGTCCTCGTCACCCCAGGAGAGCGTCCCCGCTGACGTTGGCGCTGCCGAGAAGAGCAGGCTGGCCGCCAGCACGATAGTTAGGCCTACACCCCATATTTTAGTTATTTCTTTTTTCATCGACCTTTATTTTTTCCTCCTTGTTAGGATATACCTATATCTCCACAGACAAGGAATCTTCCATAAACTCCTTATTTTATGGAGACTAAGTTTACTTCGAATCCATTGTTGAGTTTAATAACTCTCTCCCCTTACGGGTCTTACCATTGCATCACCTCCTATCAAACTTAATACTCTCCTAATATAAAACACTAGAAATTCATTTGTCAAGCCCCTGAGCCAAAAATTTTACATAAATTCATCAAAATTGGTGCCACGCGCTGTAAATTAATTGAGTTTACCTCATCCCTTACCAACTTTACATAACTCGAAAAACAATTCCTTCCTGTTTAGCTTTGAATTGTTTCCCCCAAAAAAATACACCTATTCCGGTTATTCAATGAGTAGCCCCGGTAATTCACTGGTGGGGACGGTTTTTTGTTGGGCGGTGGTCATATCCCGGAGTGATACGGTACTCTTTTTTACTTCTTCCTCACCGATGATTACCGCGTAGCGGACGCCGAGATTATTGGCCTGTCTTAACTGGGCTTTCAGGCTCTTATTACCCGTCGCCACGATGCTCCCAATGCCTGCCTGCCTTAGCCCGGAGGCCAGCTTTATTGCCTCATCCCTGGTTTCAGCACCGATGTGAGCGATAAATACCCGTGGTCTGGCTAGAGGGGGTATATGAATATCCTGTTTCTTTAGATTAAGGATGATTCGTTCTATGCCCATGGCAAAGCCAATTGCCGGTGTCGGCTTGCCTCCCAGCTCCTCAATCAGGTCATCATACCGACCACCACCAACGAGGGTGCTCTGGGCGCCGGCGGCTTCGGGCTGAATCTCAAAGACGGTTCTGGTGTAGTAGTCCAGCCCCCGAACCAGGCGGTGGTTGAGGGTGAAAGGAATTTCAAGGAGCTTCAGGTATCCCTTGAGTCGATTGAAGTGAGTTTTGCATTCGGGACAAAGGTAGTCAACACTTCGAGGAGCTGCATTGGCTACTTGTTGGCATGATGGCTGTTTACAATCAAGCAGGCGCAGAGGATTTCGGTCTATCCTGACTTTGCAATCGGGGCATAGCTCTTTCGTATGCTTGGCGTAGTAGTCTTTCAGGACGCTGAGATAACCGGGGCGGCATTGCTTACAGCCAATGCTGTTGAGCTGTAACGATAGGTGCCGCAGGTTTAGTGACCGGAAAAATTGCCAGGCCATATCAATAACTTCGGCATCAAGGGAGGGGTCATCATCGCCGATGACCTCACAGCCAAACTGATAGTGTTGTCGGTATCTTCCTGCCTGGGGTCTTTCGTATCTAAAAATAGAAGCCAGATAATACAGCTTTACCGGCTGTGGCCGATTATGTAGTCCGTGTTCTAGATAGGCTCGACAAACTGGTGCCGTGCCCTCTGGCCTCAGGGTTATTTGGTTGCCACCTTTATCGCTAAAGGTGTACATCTCCTTTTCAACGATGTCGGTTCCCTCTCCCACACTACGAGTAAAAAGTCCGGTATCCTCAAAGGCTGGGGAATCAATGCGCTCATAACCATAGAGCTGGCAGATATTAGCTACTTTTTGCTCTATATGGCGCCAGTAAACCTGTTCCTCTGGCAAAATGTCTGACGTTCCGCGTGGTACCTGATACAATCTAACTCCTTTTGGTTCTTATCTTAAAGCTAGAATACGGTATTACGGCTGGATTTGTAAAGGAAGGTTTTTAACCTCTTGCCTCGTCTTATCCTTTGGACTTTTGGAAATGCCACTTGTAGAGCAGCTGCATATCGTCTGGGAATATCCCCAGGCGGTCCTTATCTTTAACCTTCCTCTCTAAGGCGGAGTACTCCCCGTTGAGGAAGATATTGCTGCCCAGTTCTTCAAAAGTGATACCGATACGCCTGGCGATGTCCTCGATGGTGTCTCCATCTTTGACCGGAACATAAATGATAGAATCGCGGGTGGGGTCTTGGTTATCAGTGAAGCGGCGCAGCTTGCCGTAGAGGTGCACCTCAATCATCCTTATCCCCCACCGATGAGTGGGAAGAAACCTATCCTGTCCCCATCCTGAAGGAGGTAGCTCTCTTTCTGCCAGTTCCCATTCACCATGAGCAAGTTTACCTCCTGTCTGGGGAGCTTCAGCTTATCCAACAGGTCTCCTAATTTGGCCTCATTGTCCAGTGTAATGACCAAAGCTTCGCTGCTCCCCGGATTGGGGTGGTATTTTCGCAGGGAGGCGTAGAGCCTGACCTCAACCTTGTTCATCACTTCCTCCACAGAAAAATAGATATATTTATTATACCTTAACTTGTCGCAAAGAAGAAAGCCCCCTTCATCATCACGACGAAGGGGGCCTCATGGTTAAACGTCTTAATAACCCCTAGCGTCCGTGGACCTTGTCTAGTTCCGTATCTGGCACATCGAAGACTACATTGTGGGGCGGGAGCTTCTCGTACTTCATGAACTCCGGCAAGCGGTCGTGAATCTTGGTGAAGCCAGCCGCTTCATTGAAGGCCCGCTCCCTATCAACGATTTCTTTACCCATCCGTAGCATGTCATCCACTGTCCAGTTGGTGCCCAGCACTCCGTTGCACTCTTCCACTACTCCTTCGAGCCCGGAGGAGATATCTAGGACGGCGAAGGAGATGAACAGGCAGTGGCCGCTGCTATCAAAGATGTAGGCAGTAGTATACTGGAAGTTGCGCGCTAGGTCTGCTTTCTCCACGATGAACTTGTCCACCTTGCCACCCACATCCAGTATTTCGGGTGCGATGGTGTAGCCTGAGGTGTGGTCAGCGCCCATAGTGGAGGTGGCGTAGATAATGCCGATGCCCTTGATTGCCCTGGGCTCGTAGGCAGGCATTCCCTGCCCCTTGACGGTAGGGCAGCGCACGACACCGAAGGTGCCAGCCGTTATTGCGGCACCATTGCCTAGGATATGGCCTAAGGGGGTGCCCTTCCCAATCTCATGCATCAACTCGATGGCCTTCTTGCCATCACCGAACTTGGCCAGCCCAGCCTCCATGGCCACGCCGATGGTCACCCCGGCCTCGATGGTGTCCACGCCATAGTTGTTACACAGGCGAATCAGCTCTCCGGTAACTTCCAGGCTATCAATGCCGCAGTTGGCACCAAGGGACCAGACCGACTCATACTCCTGGCAGGAGACCAGCTCGGTGCCATCGGGCTTGGGGTAGACGTTGGAGCACTTGATGATGCAGCCTGGGGAACAGCTGTGACCGGTCATACCCACACCGCCCCGCTTTTTGCAGGTCTCGTTGATGGTTTCGCCGGAAATCTTATTCGCTCCCTCGAAGCGCCCATCACTGAAGTTGCGGGTGGGGAAGGCACCGGCCTCGTTGATGACATTGACTAGGGCGGCGGTGCCGTAGGTGTTCAGCGTCCCACCGGGCTTGGTGAGAGCGTGTTCCTGCAGGGCGGCAACGAGCTTCTTACGCCCGGCATCGAAGACCTCTTGGTTGGCAATGGGGACGCCAGGGCCGCCCGTGTCATCAAGGATGACGGCTTTGAGACCCTTACTGCCCATCACTGCTCCCATCCCGCCACGGCCAGCGTAGCGGCTGGGACGGTTTTCAGGGTCATTGACGCAGACGCCAGCCATTGACATCAGCCTCTCTCCAGCGACGCCGGTGCCAATAATGCCGACATTCTTGCCGAACTTGGCAAAGAGTTTGGGATAGGTTTCATATAACCCTTTACCCGCGAACTCATCGGCCGGCAGGAGCTGTGCCCCGTCCTTATTCACCTTGAGCAACCAGAACTTACCCTTTTCCTTGGGCAGCCCCTCGACGATGATGGCTTTTATGCCCAGTCGGGCCAGCTTTTGGCCGGCCATGCCGCCGGAGTTGGTCTCCTTGATTCCGCCAGTTAAGGGGGACTTGCCACCAATGGAGATGCGCCCTGAGGTGGGGGCAGTGGTGCCGGTGACAATGCCCGTGGAGAAGGTGACCTTGTTATTGGGTCCCAGGGGGTGACAGGTAGGTGGCACTTCGTCGCAGGTTATGGCGGAGGTCAGACCACGCCCGCCCAGCAGCTGGTACTTCTCAGGCACGTCCTCGGACTTAGCCGTCCGGTCAGTCATGTTAACACGTAAAATCTTGCTCATTTTTTGAGTTACCTCCTCGTCTAATTTTGACAATGGAAAGTATACCATAATTATTGTCAGTGTCAATACGGGATAGGGTCAATTAGGTAATTTTTTAAAGCACATTTACACGAGTAACCCGATTGGGCTATACTTAAATTGTAACCAAGCTATAGTTGAAGTAGGAGGCGCAGCAAAACCTTGGCTACAGTTGGGGTAATGGGTTTTAGTCAGCTCAAAGAGAAGGCTCAGGAGTATCTGCCACCAGAAAAGCTCGCTGTGGTGGAAGAGGCTTACCATTTTGCCGCCGAGGCACACCAGGGGCAAGTACGCAAGTCAGGTGAGCCCTATCTGGAACACCCGTTACAGACAGCGTTGATTCTGGCTGAGCTTCAGCTTGATGCCAGTTCTCTGGCAGCAGCATTGCTGCATGACATCCCGGAGAACTGTGGCATACCGATTGCCGAGATTGAAGCCAAGTTTGGTCCAGAAATAAGCAAGCTAGTTGACGGCACCACTAAGTTGGGTAAAGTCTCCTGGCAAGACCTGGGGACAGTGACCAAAGAAACACAGGCGGAGAACCTGAGGAAAATGCTGGTGGCAATGGCGGAAGACCTCCGTGTGGTGTTTATCAAGCTAGCTGACCGACTGCACAATATGCGCACCTTGGATGCGCTATCACCAGAGAGACAGCAGGGTATTGCTCAGGAGACTTTAGAGATATATGCGCCCTTGGCGCATCGCTTAGGG
>JAUWBK010000001.1 GCA_030605045.1 Dehalococcoidia bacterium | reverse complement strand
TCCCCCATCCGAGCCCCCAGCGAGGCACAGGCTCTTGGGGTGAAGCGAAGCAAGTGGGAGGAGCTACCCGATGACCTCAAAGGGCTTTTCGGCGAGGTCGCCCGCGCCGAAACAGTAGAGTATGGTAGGAATCTGCACTCGATGGAAGCCACGGCACTGGACCAATATAGAGAGTACGGAAACATCGTAGGAAAGCTCCCCAGGGAGATAGAAGGGCCCTTTAAAGAAGAATACGATAAGGTCATGGACGGCATCGCCGCCGAGTATCCCTCTTTCGCCACATACCTGCACGCTATGCGTGCCTGGGCAGTAATGTGGAGTGACCTTTGGGGGCTTCCCGACTGGGCGGTACCGCCAGAAGAGTGGCGGCAATATTAGTTCCCTAGCCAATGAATTCAGTCTACCTCCGCTCCGGCTTCTCCACCGGAGCGGAGGCTAATTAGCCATGAGAAAGATACTGAAAGCTATTGACGCCACTAAGGAATTTGTGGGCACCGTAGTAAAATGGTTGGGCCCTGTTTTAATGGTGCTCATTACCACCCAGGTTTTTCTCCGTTATGTGTTGGCCAGTCCCGGCGATGTGCTACCGATACTGATGATAACGGCTGGGGCATCGCTTTACGTTCTTGGCTGGGGTTATGTTTACCGCCATGACCGGCATGTGAGAGTAGATGTTTTTTATGCTCGATGGTCCCCCAGGACAAAAGCCCTCATTGACGTGATCGGCAGCCTGATTTGGCTCCTGCCATGGCTCGCTTTCCTGCTCTTTATTAGCGGGAAGTGGGCATGGGAATCGTATGAAACTGCCGAATGGTGGACGCTCACCTATTGGCGCCCTCCACTTTGGCCAATGAGAGCAACTATTTTTGTGGGAGTGGTTTTGCTTGCCCTTCAGAGTTTGGCTCAATTGTCTCGTAGTTTCCATGTGCTGGTAAGGAATAGAGCTTATGATTGACTTAAGCCCAGAGATGGCGGTGGTGGTTCTTTTCGGTCTTGTCGTGATCGGGGTGATGCTTGGTTTCCCGTTGGCTTTTGTTCTCGGCGGCGTCACTGTTACTGTAGGGTTTCTCCTTTTCGGAGTAGACGCCACCGCTTGGATTGCCTACAGTCGGATTTACAAAATAATAACCAACTATATTTTGCTGGCAGTGCCAGGATTTGTCTTCATGGGGGTGATGCTGGGCTATTCCGGGTTAACGGAAAGAATGTTCTCCAGTCTTTACGTTTGGCTTGGTGGCCTTAGGGGTGGGCTGGCAATAGTTACGGTAATCACCGGCACCATCCTGGCGGCTACAGTCGGTATAATTGGCGCCTCAGTTACCGCGCTGGCGATTATTGCCCTTCCCGAGATGATCAAACGAGGTTACAGCAAGTCTCTAGCCGCTGGTTCCGTCTGTGCTGGCGGCACTCTGGGCATCCTGATTCCACCCAGCATTATGCTGGTCGTCTACGGGCCGATGGCGGTTATTTCCGTGGGCAAGTTGTTCTTTGCCGCCTTTCTGCCCGGCTTTCTTCTTTCTGCTTTATACATCGGGTACATCGCGGTTTACAGCTCTACGCGACCGAATGTGGCGCCGGCGATGCCGGTTGAAGAAAGAGCCGTTCCCTTGCTCAAGAAAATCATCGACCTTCTGACCGCACTGGTGCCGCCAGCGGCATTGATTATGGCAGTTTTGGGGAGTATTTTCATGGGTGTTGCCACGCCGACGGAAGCCGCCGGGGTGGGTGCTGTCGCGGCTACATTGCTCGCTGTTGCCAACCGGCGGTTTAACCTTAGTGTGCTCAAAGAAACGGCGCGGCAAACGCTAATTATCTCGGCGATGGTATTAGCTATTGGTGCCACAGCTTATGCCTTCGTGGGTATCTTTATACGTGCCGGTGGTGAGGAAGCAGTGACACAGATTATCATGGGTGCTCCCGGCGGCAAATGGGGCGTCTTTGCCATCATCATGTTCATCGTTTTTCTGCTGGGCTACTTTATTGACTGGCTGGGGATACTCTTCATCGTGGTGCCGATAATTACGCCCATTGGCAAAGCCCTTGGCTTTGACCCGCTCTGGTTTGCCATGATGATCTGCGTTAACCTGCAGACGTCTTTCCTGACCCCTCCCTTCGCCTATGCCATATTTTACCTCCGCGGTGCCGCCGACCCCTCACTGGGGGTAACCACGGGCGATATTATCCGCGGGGTATTCCCCTTTGTTCTCCTCATCTTGGTGGCGCTTGGCTTGCTCATCGCCTTCCCCCAGATAATCCTCTGGCTTCCGGGACAAATGATAAGGGGCTTCTAGTTAGTCTCGCCGATTAGCTGTTCTTTTGTCATTCCCAATGAGAAAGTCTATAATTTTAGCCAGTTAGGAAGGGGAAATTGTTACCATGTCAGATGAGCGTAAAACCAGGCTAAAGAAACGAACCTCGCAGCGGGTGGATTTGGTATCTGAGTTGGGCTTTGCCAAATTCCTGAATCTATTACATTCTGTTTCTAAAGAAGGCAAAAGCATCATTTCACTAGGTGTTGGTGAGCCGGATTTTACCACTCCATGGCACATCTGCGAGGCGGCTCTTGACGCTCTCAAGAAGGGTTACACGAGGTACACACCAACTGCCGGATTTCCTGAGCTACGCCACGCCGTAGCCCAGAATCTGGAGAGCCGCCACGGCATCAGGTACGACCCAGAGACAGAGATAGTCATAACGGTTGGCTCAAGCCAAGCGATGGACCTGGCCTTCCGAACTGTCCTTGACCCCGGCGATGAGGTCATCATGCCTGACCCTTACTATGTTTGTTATCCGTCTTGCATTAACTTAGCCCACGGCATCCCGGTTCCAGTACCGACGCGGTCAGATAACGATTTCAAGCTGGAAGCAGACCAGATTGAGGCCAGAATCACCCCCAGGACTAAGGTAATTCTCTTTGGCTATCCGGCTAACCCTACGGGCACGGAAATGAGTCGAGAGGATTTGGCCGAGATTGCCAAGGTAGCGGAGAAACACGACCTGTTAGTAATCTCGGACGAAATCTACAGCCAATTGACCTACGAAGTGGAACATACCTGTTTCTCCAGCCTCCCCGGGATGAAGGAACGCACTATCCTCCTTGATGGTTTCTCCAAAGCTTACGCCATGACCGGTTGGCGTCTGGGTTATGCTGCCGGCCCTGCTGAGCTCATCGCCGCCATAACCAAGATACATCAACACACCATGCTCAGCCCGTCCAGTATGGCTCAGATGGCGGCCATAGAGGCCCTCAAGAGCGGTGAGGACGACGTCAAGCGGATGGTCTCCGAGTATGACCAGCGCCGAAAGGTGATCGTTCGAGGCCTCAACCAGATAGGTCTCGCCTGTCATGAGCCAAAGGGCGCCTTTTACGCCTTCCCCTCGGTTCAATCTACCGGGATGACCTCGGAGGAGTTCACGGAGAAGCTCCTTTTAGAGGAAAAGGTAGTGGTAATGCCCGGCAACCTCTTCGGACCACAGGGCGAGGGTTTTGTGCGTTGCTGCTATGCCACCGCGTTGTCTGACATTGAGGAAGCCCTGAGGCGAATGGAGCGCTTCGTCGAGCGTTACCGAAATAGAGCATAACCCAAGCTATTCTCTGCCCCTCAGGTAGTTGTTCATCGTCTGCGTAACTAATGGCACAACATCGCCAATCATATGTGGCATTAAGTTTTCCTGCCTATTTTTGTGCCCACTAAAGACCACGCCCGGCGTATTCTGGTCCAGATTCTGGGCCAGATGGGCCAGAAAACCCCCACCACGAGGAGCAGTAGAGACGCTACCAGTAGACCAAGAGCCTGGCTCTTGATGCCCCCGACAAAGCTAGCGATAGCATTTTGGGCTATGGTGATGCCCTTTCCTGCCATCAGCGCTTGAAGGCCCTCAGCTTGGCTCACCGCCGGCATCACCGCATCATCTATCCTGGGCTGCACCATCGCCGAGAACAACGGTCCAAAGATGAGATAGGTAATAATAGCCATTATCGCCAGCACTGCCGCTGCCCAGATCAGTTTGCTGCGCCACCCCCTACCACCAAGTGCCCCAACAGCTAGCAGCATTAGGACCGGAATGAACCAGGCTACCAGTCTCCATTGTCGTGCTGTTCCCAGCTCAGAGCGCACGCTATCAAAGGTCTGCAATTGTTCATCTCCCTGACCCCTCATCCAATCACGTAATTCTTTTTCGGTAAAGATAAAACCATCGGCTATCTGTTGTCGAATGTCTTCCATTGTCTCGTAGTCTGCCTCCAAATCAGCACGGAGGTCTTCATTGGTGTAGGTCAATCCTTCCTGCACCAATTCTCGGGCTTGGCGGAGAAAATCCTCATCATCTTCACCACCAAACGCCTGACGCAGTTCAGCGTCGCTAAGCACCCATTGGTCCGGAATCCACATATCGATGAACGGCGCAATGATAATGCTGATGTCGATGCCCAACAATCCTTTGAGCTCTCGGTAAGATATATCTATCGGTCGGCACTCAGGAGGGCTATCTAGCGGTGGATTCAATATCAGGTCAATTAGCTGTCCCGTGGTGCACACCGGAAGGGAATCTATCAGGCTCTCCAGTTTTTGGTCTGCCAGTTTTCCCAGTGCCTGAGCCATGGCTGGCTTGCGGTCAGCGAGAGGTATGACCACCTCCAAGTTCTCCTCTGTCCCCTTAAGATAGGCGAAGATTTGACCAACGATATCGGTGACTCGTGCCTGATACCACTCCAGCGGCAACGTCTCTTTAACCACCGAAAGGATTTCGTCATCGGTCAGGGTCACCCCAATGGGAAGTGACGCCATTTCTTGAGTATTTTGCTTGATGGCTGGTGCCATCATATCTTCGAAGAGATAATCATAGGTTTCCGGCCTCTTGAGGATATCAGCCACGACGACCTCCAGAACATCCAGTCGGTCCGATATGTCTATCTGTACCGTGAATTGCGCTTTATCTTTGGTGAAGTAGGGCACCACTTCATCGATAGCGCTGTCTATTTGCATCAGGGCCCACTCCGCCGGCAGCACCGTACGCAATATCGTCGCCATTTCATCTCTGGTTAGGGCAAAGGGCGGAGGCATTTCCTCCATATCAGGCATGATCTCATCGAGAATAAGATCAATAGTCTGGTCATAAAGGACAGGGAAAACATCTTCCTTATGTAAAGTGTCTTTAGCCGCCTGAGCCCCCATCTCTACCCGTTCCTTTAGGGGGATATTGATATTGAAACCTTCGCTATCTCCCCAGACATAAGGCACGACTTGGTTGATGGTCTGCTCCACCTGAGTTTGAAGCCATTCCGGAGGCAGCGTCTGCTCTACCATATCAATGAGATGAGGCTTGATATTGATTCCAGCCTCAGAGGTATCGACACCAATCCCCGCTTCTTCCAGAGCAACGGGCAGGGCATCGTCGTAGATGAAGTTATAGATGTCCGCCTGACGCAACTGGTCATTGTAAAAGTCAGGGTTTCCCAGGGTAGCATTAACGCGGAAGATGACCAGCAACAAGATAGACAGGATAATAAAGGTCAAGGCTAGGGTCAGGGCAATAATTCTGCGTAACCAAATCATGGCAAGTTTAAATCACTTTAGATGATGAGATAGTTTAACTATTAGCTACCCCAAAGGTCAAATCAGGTTATAGACTCTCCTTAAAGCCACCTGGGATTCACAATGTATCCTTCGACAATATAGCCTTCCGGTACTAATTGGGGAGGCACACCGGAAGCGATATAGCCAGATACGTTATAATTGGCGATGGCCACACCAGCCAGACCGGCCACCAGTGCTGACAACTCATCGTGAGTGGGACTTTTGATTTCCGGTAACTCGAAGCGTCTTTTTAGTTCTGCCGCGTGCTGAGCTATTTGCTCCGGAGTGCACTTTTTCTTTCCAGCCAGAGGTCGTATGCCCAACTTCTGCCACGCCGAATGGGGATAGGTCTCAATATCCCTACAGGCGAGGTCGACGGACAGAATTAATGCCATTTAGGCTACCCCCAGGGACTTTAGTTACGGGGTAATGGCTACTTTACTAGCCTCTGCCGAACCAACTACCTCCAATGCTTCGGGGAACTCTTCCAGGGGGAAGGTGTGGGTCACTACCTCTTCTACCGGTAACGACGTGCTTTCAAGCATGGAGATAACACCAGGAAAACTCAGCGGCGAGTACCGACAGCCAAGAATACTCAAACCCTGGAAGCAAATATCAAAAGGTTTAATCTCAGTTGTCCCGGTGTCGGTGAAGTTCCCGGCCTCAATTAAAGTGCCACCTCGGCGGGTAAAACCTAGAGCCTCCCGGAAGGCACCCGGGGGACCAGCCGCCTCAACCACCATATCCGGTCCAACCCCGTCGGTTACCTCTCGCACCTGCTTCAAGCGCTCTTCAAATGGCAGGTTGCCATCAATGAGTAGGTCAGCACCCATGCGCTTGGCCCTATTCAGCCGGCTGGGAAATAGGTCTTGAACGATGATGAGACCGGCTCCACAATACCGTAAAGAGACAATCGTCATCAAACCGATAGGGCCGGCGCCCAATACCATGGCACTACATCCGACCCTGTATCCCGAGTTAAAAGCCTGTTCCACGGCTCTAAGTCCAGTAGCTGCTGGTTCGATAAGGACCGCCCTCTTCAGTGACATATCTTTGGAAAGCTTGAAAACGTAGCTTCTTGGGAGCAAGTAAAGATACTCTGAGTAGCCTCCCCAGATACCGGGTGCTCTCTTGACCGAAGTAAATCCGTAAACGATGTTTCTCTGGGTGCAGAAAGCCGGGTTGTCTGGCATGTGCAGGCAGTAATAGCACTGGCCACAACCCATGGAACTGGGAGCTATGAATACTCGGTCGCCAACCTCCAGGGAGCCGCCGAAAACCACCATATTATCATTAGCTTTGCTGCCCAACTCCACAATAGTACCGATGATTTCATGCCCGGTGATAAAGGGAAACTGAGCCATGGGGAAGTGACCAAGATATACGTGCTTGTCAGTGCCGCAGATACCACAGGCTTCAACCTTCAATAAGGCGCTGTCTTCGGCTACCTTTGGTATCTCAAACTCTTCCATAACCACTTTGCCAGGTTCAACCATAACCCAGGCTCGGCATTTTGCCATTGTCTCATGCCTCCTTAACTCTATTTTTGCAATTCAATATTTGACCTGATCACCTGTCAAGAGCTGTAGTCCATCTTGACTCCTTAATATCCTACCACAAATAGTTGAAGGGAAGCATTACTGCTTCCCTCTGTTAAAAATACTTGGCTTGTCAACCGTAGCATTAGGTGTTACTCATTCTGCCATCTCTCGCGCAGTGCCTTCTTAACTATATCCTCTACTGTTTCCACCACTTCCTTAACCGCTCCCTCAATTGACTCCTTTGACCCTTGCTCCAATTTCAATAGCTCTTCATCGTAGAAACGCTGATATAGTTGTTTCCCTCGTCTCCACCCTATGAGCCAGACCGTGGCTAAGCCAAAAATGGCGACTGGTGCCACCACCTCAATGACCACTTCCTGGAAGAGTAGGATTATGATAATAATCAAAATGGCGAACAAGAAGACAGCCACATCAAGGTCCCACCTTGCCGCTCTGGCTCTGATTATTGCCTTCTGGGTGGCCGCCTCTTCCATTTCTGGGCTAATTTGCTTGGGAACTTCAGCTTCGTCCAGCATGCTTTCTCCTTGAAATTTTGGCCAGGCTTACCAACTCGAATTCTCTCCCATTTTAAGGAAGCAGTTAACTTCTATCCCGTTCTTTTTGCTCTCGAAAACTGGTATTCGCATCGTTATTTCTACTCTCTAGTCTACACGCCTGTGGTTACAAAAAGGTTATAAAAAGGTTACAAAGTAGTTACAATTTGGTAAAAATAAGTGGTTAGATATTCAGTTAGTCTGGCTTTGCCAGTAAGTAGCCTATGCCAGACTTGGTGAGAATAATCTGCGGATTACTCGGGTCAGCTTCCAGTTTTTCCCGCAGGTGATGGATATAAACCTTGAGGCTGCTCGTCACATCCGGGTAATTCTCACCCCATACCGATTCGGCAAGGCTGGAGTGGGTTACCACTCGACCGGCTTTTTTCATCAGGTGACCGAGAATAGAACCTTCGGTAGGAGTGAGATTTATCTCCTTTTCACCATGAAATAACTGCCAAGTAGCCGGGTTAAAGCGCAATTGTCCGCAAACCAGAGGTGCTTCTTCAACTAGAAGACCTCCCCGTCGTGTCAAAGCTTGTATCCGTGACAGAAGTTCCAGTTGCCGAAAAGGTTTAACCACATAATCGTCGGCTCCCCACTCCAGTCCTTTGACTACATCAGCTTCATCTGACCTCACCGTCAGAATGAGGATGGGGACAGTGGAAAAAAGACGTATCTGCTTCAACACCTCAAAGCCACTTAGATCATCAAGCCCCAGGTCAAGGATGACAACATCAGGATTTTCACTCTCTACCAGCTCTATTCCCCTCTCTCCGAGATGAGTGGAGACTAATTTAGCTTCAGGCCAACTTAGCTGGAGAGCTAGGGAAATAGCTTCTACAATTGTCTGGTCATTTTCAATGATAAGGACTTTCATAACCTTTACTCTGTTTTAACACTTTTTTCTCTCTGAGCGGTAGCTTCTAAAGGTAGGGAAAAGCCGAAGGTACTACCTTTGCCCTTCTGGCTTTTCACCCATATCTTTCCACCGTGAAGTTCCACTAACATCTTGGAAAGGCTCAACCCCAACCCCAACCCGCTAAGATGTCCTACTTCACTTTCTAACCGGTGATAGGGTTCAAACAGCCGCTCTTGTTCTTCCTTACTTATCCCGCGACCCGTATCCTGAACTTCCACTACAAGATTAGCACCGTCCTCCTTGGCTCGTAAGGTGATTCTCCCTCCCGCCGGAGTAAATTTGAAGGCATTGTTAATGAGATTGAGCACAACTTGGCGTAAGCGGTCTTCATCAGCCCAGACTGAAGGCAGGGAAGAAGGGGACTCAAAACTTAGCACTTGGCTATTTTTCAAGGCTAAGGGCATCAGACTATCAACTATGCCTTTGAGTAGTTGCCTCGGGTCCATTGATTCGGGTTCCAGCCGAAGCATTCCTATTTCACCCCTTGCCAGGTCAAGAAGTTCGTCAATCCTCTGATTCAGATTGTAGGCGCCCTGGCTAATGTTCTGCGCCAAGTCGAGCAGGGGGCCCCCTTCGAGCTCTTCAAGCAGTAACTCGCTCGAAGCCAGCACCGGAGTGATTGGGGTTTTTAACTCATGGACTAGTACCCTGGTGAATTCGACTCTTTTGTTTATTTCTGCTTCCAATTCCTGTCTCAGGGTTTTTTCCTCATGGTAAAGCTCTTGCAGTTTTTCCTCCGCCCGTTTTCGCTCGGTGATGTTACGTCCGACTCCAACAAAGCCAATAGGCTGGCCATCTGCGTCAGGCAGGAAAGTTGACGTGACCTCTACCCAGATAGTGGCACCATCCTTGCACTTTAGCTCAAGTTCCAGCGTCGGTGACCAAGAAAGGCCTTCCTGCTTTATGCTCTCTACAGTCGGTGTTTCGGCAAAAGCCTTCTTGACTGCCTCAAGAGAGGAAGGAGTTAAAAGTTCCTCGAACGGGAGAGACATTGCTTCCTCAACGCTGTAGCCTAGCATAGAGGTGACGGAAGGACTGATGTAGGTAAACCTCAGGTTAATATCCATGGTCCAGATGACATCCCTTACGTTCTCAGCGAGCAGACGGTAGCGCTCTTCGCTCTCCTTTAGCTCACTTTCGGACTGTTGCAGCGCGGCCAGCATGCCATTGATGGTACCCGCTAAGTTGGAAATTTCATCCTCTCCTTCTACTGATACCCGCGCCGAGAGGTCACCACTGGTGCCGATACTACTGACACTTTTGCTTAGGTGAAACAACCGGGACAGAACCTGCCTCTCTAAAAGCAATATGGTCGTCAAGCCAAATATCAGACCAACCCCTACTATCGACAAGATAAGGTAAGAAATCGTGGTCTGGCCCTGCTGATAGATGTCTCTGGGCATATCCACTCTCAGCACCAGGCTTGGCTTCCCATAGATGTCTTCTATCAAGGTGTATCCGGCAATAGATTGTTCATTTAGTGGTTGGACGATAATCGGTCTCTCTTCAGACAAAGATGAACGCACGGCTTGGAAGTCGGGAGGAATCTGCGCATCACTGAACCGATGCATGATGAGAGGCAAATGCGTTAGCTCGGCAAACCGTTCCATTTCGGTAGCATCCAGGAAGCGTCCCATAACCAGTGCCCCACGAATAGGACCCTCATCTTCACTGGTCAAAATGGGACGGGAGGCAATAAGCATCGGGCCTTCGGGAAGAAGGACAATTCCGGAGATGCTGCTCTCAGTGTCAGGATGGGTCAGCAGAATATCCCCGATGGTAAGGTGTCCTTGTAGGCTCTGAGGAACAGGTACTTCTTCTTCATTATTCAGATCAAAAGCCTTGCCGAAGACGGTCTGGCCAGCGGAGTCAATAAACATCATTAAGTTCAGCCTTAACTCGATGAAAGTTTTATCAATGAGATTCGACTCAATATATTCGGTGTTAGCGTCCTCAATGAAGGCGTAGGTATCATCCCACGCTGCCCAATCACCGGTGGTGGCCTCCAACTGAGAGACTTCATGTGACAAAGTACTCAGCACTCGCTCAGTATTCTGGTAGACATCTTGGTTCTCCAGTTCGACGAAACTGTCCAGCAAGATGTTACGTGATATGAAGAATAACAGGATAATCACGCCGTAGAACGTCGCCCCGATGATGAACAGTGTCTTCCTACGCAGTGTCATAGGTTTGCCCTTCTATATAGTATACGAACTATAGCTTCACCCAATATACTTCAGGCGGTTGAATTCTAACACTGACTAAGGTGATTATCAAGGCTACGATACCTATGATTAGATAGCTAATAAGATGCTACGTCACCGTCTTTGACTGTAGCTACGGGGACTCTTACCGCTGCCTCGTGTTTGTATCGAATTGTAACTTCCTTGTAACCTCTTTGTAACATTTCCTTAACATTTCGGGACTGTTCTTAACCTCATTGTAACCACTCGCTCATACTATTAGAATGGTATAATAGTCCTAGGTAGAATTGGTGGTCGGGGCAAGTAACCCCAGTAAGCAGTTGGCGCCAAGACAGCTAAACAACAAGAGGTGGTGAGGCTCTCAGAGGTGAGTGAAGCGGATTTTTCATACTTTTTTCACCATTTTGAGGGTTGCTTTTTTACACGTATAGCTATAGTATTTAATTGAGATTAATAAGCTTTAAACTGGGAACTCAATGGCAATGCAACTTATAAGGCTAGTTAGACAAATGAAGAGTGAACAAGGATTGTCATTTATTGAAATTTTAGTCGGCCTGGCTATTGTGGCAGTGGTTACGACTGCTTTTATGAGTGGCATGACAACCACGTTTAAAGGCATTGAGGTAAGCCAGGAGAGAGTGGCTGCGGAGAGCTTGGCTAAATCACAAATAGAATACATTAAAGTTCAAGATTATGTCGCTGTAGCCGATTATAACCCTGGTGACCCGGCAAACCGTTACGAGCCAATAGATATTCCTGCCGATTTGTTGTCGGCCGGATATTCTATCGAAATAAATACCCCGCAAATCGTTATTAGCAGTAATGAGACCGGTTTTGAACTGCAAAGCGTAAATGTAACGGTTAAACGTAATGAGCAGGGAAAGCTAATTATTACATTCTATAAACTGAATGATTAAAATGGTGAAAATGACTGAAAAAGGATTTACCTTACTCGAGGCAGTAATTGGGATAGGGATAATGGCCCTTGTTGTCGTTGCAATTGCAACTGCCACGACAACATTGTTGCTGAATCACGGACAAGCTGCCGAGCAAAATACTGTCTTGCCCCAGGTACAGAACGCGGGACACTGGATTTCTCGTGATGTTCAGACGGCAAGGAATATCACGGCTGGTGACCCTAACGGTTTCCCACTATCTCTTAGCGTCCCGATTGATATGGACGAGAACAATGATTACAGTGTCAATTATACATTTAATGGCACCAGGCTAAAGCGTAAGGTATATGACTCTTCACAGACTTTGGTCTCAGAGACATTAATTGCCGATTACATAGATACTGACAATACGACATTTAATACGCTGAATGCCACTATCAATCTCTATCAGCTAACGGTAAGAGCGGTGAAAGACAAAGGCGGGTTAACCAGGATTTACGAAATTAGTCAAAGGATCGGGACAGGAGCAGAAGAGTGAGGACAGGGAAGCTAAAGATGAAGTTGTTCAAGAACCGGGAATCTGGACAAGTCCTGATAATGGCCCTAATGTTACTGGCCGTAGGCAGTTTGCTGGTAATTCCATTGTTACGGAGCTCATTTACCAACCTTGGCTATCACCAGTCAATTGAGTGTCAAACCTTGAATAGTTATTCCGCAGATGCCGGCCTGGTCTATGCCACGGCTAAGATATATGGGGACTCAGGCACTTATGTAGAAACGCCGTTAGAGGAAAGTTTTGAGCTCAACGGCCGAACCGTAAATGTAACTGCTATATATCAGGGTGGAGGTATCTTTAGTGTTAACTCCACGGCCAGTGGTGGCGGCTGTGGCCGGACAAGGATTATAGCAATTGTGAACCTCAGTCATGGTGCCTTTGCCTTCGCTCTGGCTGCAAAAGATTCTCTTAGCATTTACAATTCAGTAGTGGATTCATTCCCTGATTCGGGCGATGGAGATATACATTCCAATAATACTATAGATATTGCAGGACCCAAGAAAGGTCAAACCGCGGTTAATGGTGATGCTACCGCTGTAAGCACGATTAGTGGCCAAGAATACGTTAATGGCGAGGTTTTTGAATACAGCGCTAACTTGACATTTCCTATCACCAACGCCGAACTGTATGAGACCATCGCTAAAGAAGGCGGCACCCACAATGGTGACCTACAATATAGTGGTGGGGATACTTATAATGTGGGACCTCTATACATTACCGGAAACCTGATAGTAGATGCTTGGACGACGGTGGTACTGGAAGGTCCTCTATACGTTCTCGGCTACGTTCAAGTCAACAATGGTCATATTGAGGGTTATGAGCATATTATCTGCGAGGGAGAGGTCGAGATATTTGGAGGGGGTTATGGTTCGGAAGCTATTCCCGTTATCACGTCACTTTCCAGCAATATTACGTTAGAAGGGCCTGTTGTAGACGCAGTCCTATATGCACCTAATGGTACCGTTGCATTAACTAACCTGGAGTTATATGGTGCTGCCGGTGGTTTCCAGGTTCTCGTGGATAATAGTTACATATGGTATTCTGAAAAACTGCATGGCCGAGCGGACTTGCCGGGCAGCGAACTATACCCTCTCACCTACAGCTATGATTGATGAATTTTTTAAAGCAATCATATACGTATGAAATACCTCAAAGTATTGGCCAGATTTTTTAAAACTAATCAAATAGATAGATGTAAGAAATTTAAATACAGTAAAAGTAAAAGGTAGCCCGAAGTTTGACTTCGGGCTACCTTTTTACCAGTTTCTACTGGACTGAACCAATGTTTGCAATTATCTCTTTCTTGCTATTATTAGTGCCTCTGTATGTTACCTTTTCCTTCCTCACCACCTATCTGACCATAAATGTCGGGCCTCCCAGTATTACCACCAAACCAAATTTCTATTACATCCAATTTATTGGAGGGTTTTCCCTCGCCTTTGTCCTTTACTCTAGCACGAAAGCTTGTTTCCACTCCGTCTATCGAGCACATCCCTTCTAAACTTACCGAGAATAAGCTAGCACTGTATCCAGAAATAGTACCGAATATCTTTGTTTTTGCAGTATGGTCAATAAGTGTAAATTGTCCTTTTCCTTTGCCAGCCCCCAAATCTTTGGCATTGAACCCGAATGACATAATGTGGTCATTATAATCTAGGTTCCCACTATAACACGTAAACGTACCACCACCAGTTATCTTGTCTCCCGCCTTAGCAGCTACATCATATCCCATACCACCGATAACCAGTGCCACCATTAGTAAACCAGATAAAATATATTTTGCTTTCATTTTTTCCACCTCCTAATTTACCTATTTAGGATGATTATGCTTAAATTCTAACCTTTCGATACCATCCTGTCAATTAAAAAAAAGCCCAAAAGGTTAAGATATCGTTACACGCTCATTACAACTTCGTTAAAACCCACCAGTCATTTTCTCAAGCGAGAATACAAACCGACGGAACATGTTACCTGCCAATGAGCCTGGACATGAGCCCAGCCGATTATCTCGATTTAAGCTCAGTGATAGCAGCATACAGTATGTCAAGCATTTCGTCCGCTTCTTCCCTGGTGGTGATTATTGGCGGGTTAAAGCGTACCCGGGTATAGTCTTTAGCTAAAGCCATCCGGACATACAAGCCTTTTTGTAGCACCTCCCGCTGCCATTTACTCATCGTAGCCGCATCAAATGGAGTCTTGGTCGCTTTGTCTCTGACCAACTCTAGGCCAAGCATTAAACCCTTGCCGCCGATATCACTGACATTGGGAAGGGCTTTAAACTTACCGTTGAGACGCTCCAGAACATAGTTACCTACCATATCTCCATTCTGAACCAACTTGTCTCTAATGATTAACTTCAGGGCTGCCTTCGCCGCTGCCGCACAGATAGGGTTACCGTGCTGAGTCCAGCCATGCCACAGCATTGAACCCTGCAAACCTTCATAAATCCGGTCACTAATCAGCGTGGCGCCAAAAGGCAGATAACAAGCATCAATCGCCTTAGCTACCGTCATCATATCCCATTTAACATTCCAGTGCTCTTGAGCCCACATCCGGCCGGTTCTCCCGAAACCAGTCTGAACCTCATCGCCGATGAGGAACACATCGTAATCAGTGCATATCTGCCTCACGATTGGGAAGTACTCCGGTGGCGGTGCGATATTGCCGGCCGCACCCATCACGGGCTCAACAATATAGGCAGCGACGCTATCCGCTCCCTCTTTTTTAATAATCTCTTCAACGTAGCGGGCACAGAGAGTATTACAAGCCGGATATTCCAGATGAAAGGGGCACCGATTGCAATAGAAGTACGGTGCTTGGACGAAGCCAGAGGCCAGCGGCGCATAACCGGTCCAAAACACCCCACTTCCCGCTCTGGTTGCCGCCGCCGAGCCCATACCCGCACCATGATAGGAATCTTGAATGCTAATAATTTTATACTTGCCCTTACCTTGTTTCGACCAGTATAAGCGAGCTATCTTAAATGCCGTCTCCACCGCTTCCGAACCACCACTGGTGAAGTAAAAATGGCCTAATTCCGGTGGCACTACCTGAGCCAAATCCCGGGCATACTCAATAATCGGGACATTGGATTGTCTCCCCAGAAGATGGGCGAACTGCAATGTCTTCACTTGCTCACAGATGGCATCAATGATGTCTTTCTGTCCGTGACCCAAAGTATTACTGGTTTGCTGTGAAGCCGCGTCAAAATAGGCATTACCCTCGGTGTCCCAACACCTGACCCCGTCCGCTCTCTCAATAATCGGCCCTACCTCTTTTTCTCCAACCACCGAAAACCCATGTATTAGATACTTACGGTCCAACTCAAGAAGCTCTTCAGTCCTTTTACTAACCATTTTTTCCCCCATTGTTATTTTTTAAGATTATGACAAACCGGGCTTCATGACTCTATTGAAGCTCTTGTGTTATCCAAGTAGCTGAGTAGGAATTTAAGCAACTTTCCTCTCTTTGCTGACTTTGCTGAAAGCGGCTGAAGCCGCACTCCTTAAGAAACGTTCATCGCTAGCCAGGGCGATAAATTGGAATCCCTGGGCAAGGCGCTCATTAACCGCCTCGGGGCTGCCGACGTGTATTCCTCCCGGGACGCCATGTTTCTTTCCTGAGGCTAGAACCTTGCTCACCGCTTCCACGTGCCTGGGGTCAGTCTGGTCCATTCCCGGTTTAAGACCCATCGATATAGCCAGGTCAGACGGTCCAATAAAGAAGCCGTCAACACCCTCCACGGAAAGGATTTCATCAACGCGATTTACTGCATCAATATGCTCTATTTGCACAATGAGCGCTATTTCCTCATTGGCATGCTCAAAGTAATCAAGTCCACCATAGAGTCGGGCTCGGGGACCGCCGTAGCTCCTGATTCCTGTTGGTGGATATCTCGAGGCTCGCACTGCTCTAATCGCTTCTTCCCGGCTATTTACCATCGGAATCACCAGACCGTAGGCACCAGCGTCTAGAGCACGCTTGATCAGCATCGGGTCGTTCCAAGGCACCCTCACGATGGGCACGGTATCGGTGGCTGAAATGGCCTGGATGATGGACTGCGTGGTTCCGATATCAATAGACCCGTGCTCAGTATCAACCACTACCCAGTCGAAGCCCATGTGGGCGATAATCTCGGCGGTAATCGGACTACCCAGCACGAGCCAGGTTCCTATGGCTGCTTTCCCTTCGCGCCATAATTCTTTCACCCGGTTCTTCTTCAATTCAGTCTCCTTCCTTCTCCCTGTCCCGGTTAATTCACTTAATCGCTTCTTGAAATTTCTTCAGCTTAGCTTGAAATTCCGGCTTATCCCAAACTTCCCGGTTGACCAGTCCCTCTGGAACTTCTCCGTGCATAATCTGAGATACCTGCTTAGCAATTATTTCCCACACACTGGTCAGAAATTCATCCGTAAACGTCATAGCGTGGGCGGTGACGATGACATTGTCCAGTTTAAGTAGAGGGTTATCCGGTGGCGTCGGCTCTTGCTCAAAGACGTCTATTCCTGCCCCTCGGATCCACCCTTCTTTGAGAGCCTTGGTCAGTACCGCTTCATCAACAATCGGCCCACGTGCCGTATTTATCAGGAAGGCTGTTTGCTTCATCTTACGCAGTTCTTTTTCGCCAATCAAATGACGAGTAGTTTCGTTCAACGGGCAGCTAATACTGAGGAAGTCTGATTCGGTCAGCACGGTATCCATGTCCACCATCTTCACCTCAACATCGTCTACGGCTTCTTGAGTTATATAGGGGTCATAGGCAATGTGCCTCATGCCAAAGGGCTTGGCCAGCATAAACATCTCATGACCGATATTACCAACACCTATCGACCCCAATGTCTTCCCAATTAAGCCGTAACCATGGTGTTTAGTTACTTCACTCCACTGTCCCTCACGAGTCAATTGGTGCTTGGTGAGGAGTCGCGTGCTTAAGGCAAGAATAAAGGTCATGATGGCGACGGCCACCGGGCGACGAACCGCGGCCGGGGTAATACACAACATCACTCCGGCATTGGTCAGAGCAGGAACATCAATCCGGTCGTAACCCACGCCATTGCGATGGAGGGAAAGGAGCTGATTGTTACCGATGAAACTCTTTTCTGTCCATCTGGTAAAAGTACGGGTAATGACTATATCGAAACCCTCGATAAGTTGCGGGGTGGCCTCTGGTACAATCTCTGGAAATATCTCGTGTTCCGTATTAGGCATCTCCTCCAGTAACTTTAACCCCGGACCGGGTATAACAAAATTCCCCTCTTTATCCAAGTAGTCCCTGGTAAATCCAACTCTGGCTTTCCAGCTCATATTATTCCTCCTTGACTAAATTAATTTTAGGTTTTACTGTTTTATTGACCACATTCTTAGGCCATCTTCCAATGAGCACTCTAGCTGCCTCCTGCCCCACGCTTGTCTTTAGCCGCTTAATAGAGGCAACCGTATGACTACAGCAGTGGGGACTGACTATAACATTGTCCATCTTGAGTAACGGATTATCTGGAGCAACAGGTTCCTGTTCGAAGACATCCAGCCCGGCGCCAGCGATCCATTTTTCCTGCAGTGCCTTAATCAGCGCCGCCTCATCGACTACGGCACCTCGCGACGTGTTGATAAAATAAGCGGTGGGTTTCATTTGTTTGAATTCTTTTTCCCCGATTAGGTGCCAGGTTTCCTTGTTTAAGAGAGTGTGCACAGAAACAAAGTCCGACTCTTTAAGTAGCTCAGGCAAACCCACCAGGGTTATGCCATGCTCCTTGGCCAGTGATTTATCGACATAAGGGTCATAGCCCAGTATCCTGAAACCAAAGCACTGTGCCTTTTTAGCCGTCATGCGCCCAATCTTGCCGCAACCTATCAGCCCCAGGGTTTGCTCATAAGGTGCCCCAATCGTTGCCCGAATTAGTTGAGACTCAGCCCAGCGGCCTTGCTTCATGCCTTCATTTATTGAAAACAGTTCCCCGCTCAAGGCAAGCAGCAGGGCGATAGTATGGTTGGCGACCTCCTCCAGGCAGAAATCAGGGATATTAACCAGAAGAACGCCGTTATCGGTAGCGGCGTCAACATCAACATTATCATAACCTATGCCATAGCGGACGATTACCTTCAATTTGGGCAATGCCTCTAAAACCCGGCGTGTCATTGGAGCGAATATTACCAGTAAGGCATCGGCATCCTTAGCTGCTTTAATTATCTCGTCCTCGGTGGCGCATACAACTTCCACTAACTCAGCATTCACCATGGCCAGCTCCTCGGCCTCCACCTCCATAGTGGCAAACGAAAGTGGAACCTGGAACCTTCTTTCCACCCGCATTACCTTGAATTGCCTTGCCATCAACTTAACCCTCCTTTACCGCTTATCTTTCATTACTCAGCGTAATTTACTCCCAGGATTTTACCGTCATCGCCACCGGCAGTTATTTAGGCCAAGGGTGCTTGGCAATCTCCTTCTCGTTAAGCTCGGCCCCGATGCCGGGTTTCTTCGGCAGACTGAGGTAGCCATCCTTGATTTCGGGGAGTTCAGTAATAATATCATCGCGCCACGGTGCGCTGTCAAAATCGGTCTCCATAATTTTGACATTGGGTACTACAGCACAGAGGTGAGCATTCATGAAGGTCGAGAGGTGACTGTAGTAATTATGAGGTGCTATCATGATTTCGTACATATCGGCTAGGGCAGCGATGCGGCGCGATTCGCTGTAGCCATTCCACGGAAGGTCTATCATACAAAAATCCATGGCATGCTTTTCTAGATAAGGCTGGTAACCTTTCATGGTGTACAGATTTTCCGCTGAGCAAATTGGAACCCTGGTTGACTGCTTGATTTGCAAGAGCGCATCTGGGTCATAAAGGTCCACTTCCAGCCACATCAGGTTATACGGTTCCACTACCCTGGCGACCTGAATAAAACCTTCCGTCTTGAAGTTAAAGTTTAGGTCCAGGCTGATGTCAACCTCATCGCCAACTGCCTTGCGGAAAGTGCTAATCAATTTATCGATTGCCTTCAAGATGCTGTGGTCAATGTTTTGGTCGAAGACTCGGAACATTCGGGGGCGCTCCCCTGGTATTATTATGTTTGTCTTCAGGGCGGTGTAACCGCGTTCTACCGCCTCTTCACCCAGCCTGGCAATATCTTCCAGAGTTCTGACGGGTGGTTTGTCGGTGAATAGTTCCGGGTTTCGCGCCCGGTAGGTGCCGCAATGAGACCAGTAGACTCTTATCTTGTCCCAAAGTGGGCCACCGAAAAGCTCGTAAAGCGGTAGGTTAAGAGCCTTGGCCTTGATGTCCCAGAGTGCCACTTCTATGCCGGCGATAGCTTTCTGGGCAATACCTCCAGGATTCTGCAGAAAATGCTGACACATCTCCCAGTACAGTTTTTCGACCATCATGGGGTTCTGACCGATGAGTCGCGGTTCCAAGTCCCGGACACAACCGCCGATGCCGAATGAGGAGCGGTTGTCGGTACATTCCCCGTAGCCCACCAGGCCCTCGTCCGTCTCCACTTTGACAAAAGTAAAGACCCGCCAGCCACCGTCACAGAAAATGGGGGTTACTTTGGTAATCTTCATGATACTCTCCTTGTTATTGATTATTGCCTTCCCTGTCACTAAATCGGGAAAGTTCAGACGGATTACACCTCAATTATTGTTTCTTTAGTCTGGGAAGCAGTTTCTTTGCTCTACTTACTATTGCCGGGCTACCTGTCTCCAGAATCTCTTCTATTTTTCTCACTACTTTGGGTCTAATCAATTCGTCCTTCTCGGCAAGGTCAGCCAAGGTTTGCATGGAAAACACTTTGACGATCTTACTTTTATCGGTATCAAGATAGGATAATAATACCTTAACCATCTCATCTCTTTCCACTCTACTGACTTCCAAATATGAGAACATTTGAGCCACGTGCCAGCGTACTTCTTGCTGCTTTATCTGAGAGACTTCATTTATCACTCTCTTTTTGAATGGCTGCAGATATTCCGGATGTTTTGAAGATACCTTCTCGAGAGCATCGGCACTGCGCATTCTAACTAGCGGGTCGTCATTTAACATGCCCTCAAAAACCTCGCCAAATAGGGCAGGGTCTTGCAAAATATCCGCTACTACTTCTTCCACTCTGCCGATAGAGCGCAAATCACCACCTTTTAGCTTTAGCAAAATCTCACTCATGTTTGTTTCTGCCTTCCAATGCTAAAAGCTAGTTTCAGCTTACATCTCTATTCTATTCCAATTTATGTGGTTGTCAATTGATAAAATAGGTGGAGTATAATAGAGTATACTTTTCCCGGCTGGCTGGATATGAAAACTTGAGATTTCCAATTGAAGGAGGTGCCTGATGGTTTCAGGAGGAGCGTTAATGTTTTCGCCTGAGGATAACGTGGCTACGATTATGGAAGATGTAAAGCCGGGTGCTGAGGTGCTGGTCCGATTGGGTAAAGAAGTTAGTAAAATCAAAACATTAGAAAGTATACCCTTCGGTTTCAAAATAGCCGTGAGCGATATCGCTAAAGGGGCTAATGTGGTTAAGTACGGTGAATCTATAGGTATCGCCTCGCGGGACATTAAGCAGGGCGAGCTTGTCCACATCCATAACCTGGAAGGAGCACGGGGTAGAGGTGACTTGGCGAAAGGAGGTTCCAAATGAAATTTTTAGGCTACGAAAGGTCTGACGGTTCTGTTGGTATCCGAAACTACGTACTGGTAATACCTGGAGGGTTTCTCGCCAGCAAGATATGCGACCTTGTGGAAGATACCAAGACTATCTTGACCGCGGATACTGGCAGCGGGCGTACCAGCCGTGACCGTGAAACGATAGCGCGCACTCTGATAGGTCTGGGCAGAAATCCTAACGTGGCCTCGGTGATTGTACATTCGCTGAGTGCTGGCTCCGCATATCCGGAGCTAATGTCCACTCGGATCGCTAACGAGATAGCTAGTTCTGGAAAACGGGTTGAACTGATAGATGTGTCAAAAGAGGCAAGCACCCTCGGAGCGATTGAGAAAGGCATACAGTTGGCTCGCGAAATGGTGCTTGAGGCCTCCCGACTCAGACGCCAACCCTTTGATTTAAGCCACCTGGCAGTAGGTGTCAAATGCGGTTTTTCGGATACAACCTCCGGTATCGCCGGCAACCCCGTTATTGGCAACCTCTTTGACCGCATCGTCAAGGCTGACGGTACCGCTTTCTTCGGGGAGAACACCGAAATAATCGGTGCCGAGCATGTGCTGGCTAAACGAGGAACAAATAGTGAGGTCACTAGACGTATTCTGGAAGTGGCAGCCGAGACAGAAGAAATCGCCAAATCCACGGGAGAAGACATTCGCACCATCAACCCCGTTCCCTCCAATATAGCCGGAGGGATCTCTACGCTGGAAGAGAAATCTTTGGGAGCCATCCACAAGTCAGGCTCAGCCCCGATACAGGGGGTTCTCAAGTACGGGGAGAGACCAAAGGGCAAAGGGCTATACTTTGTGGACAACTGGATGAGTATGGGCTCCATATTCGCCGGCTACGCGGCTTCGGGGGCCCAACTGGTAATATTCCAGCTAGGGGGCGGAGGCTTGACCGGTAACGACCTTCTCTATACCTCAACCGCCGTCGTCGCCCCTCTCATGTGGACGACGGCAAACCCCAGGACTCTGGCCATGGCGCCAACAAGTATAGATTTCTACTCCGGCACCGTCATCGAAGGTGAGGACACGATTGAAGAGGCAGGGGAGAAGCTCCTGCAAACAGTATTGGATATCGCTTCCGGCACGCTGACTAAGGTGGAAACGATCAAATACGTGAACCCAACTCAGATTTATCTAAAGGACCCGTGCTTTTGAATGGTATTCGGGTCATGAACAAAGTGGTTCGGCTCTTAGCCTTGGACTTATTATCGTTGACCATCACCTCAGGTGAGAGCAGTATCAAAAATAAACTATGGACTAAGAGAGAGGAGGTAAGCGTCAATGGCAGAACAAGCGAATGGCGGCTATAGCGGCAAAATCCTGAGAGTTAATTTATCCAATAAAAGTACATCTGTGGAAACAACTGATAACTCATTTTTGAGAAAATACTTGGGCGGTGCTGGTTTTGTCACCTACTTCCTGTGGAAAGAATTAGGTCAAGGAACCGACCCTTTAGGTCCTGATAATAAATTAATCTTTGCTCTGGGACCACTGACCGGAATTCCATTGCCGGGAAGTGGCCGTAACTGCATTGGTGCTAAATCACCGCTGACCGAGGGTATTGCCAAATCGGAAGTTGGTGGATTTTGGGGGGCCGAACTCAAGCGGGCCGGTTATGATGTAGTTATTGTTGAGGGGAAGGCGGCGAAACCGGTCTACCTCTGGATTCATGACGGGGAAGTAGGTATAAAGGACGCCGGTCACCTCTGGGGAAAGAATATCAAAGAGACACAGCAAACCATTAGAACTGAGCTAGGTGACAACCTGCTCCGAGTGGCCGCAATCGGACCGGCCGGAGAGAATCTGGTCCGTTATGCCTGCATTATGAACGGACTATTTGATGTGGCTGGCCGAGGTGGTCTGGGAGCGGTAATGGGCGCCAAAAATCTGAAAGCCGTCGCCGTCAGGGGTCACCAGGCACCACCAATATCTAACTCTCAGCCGGTGACGGAATTAAGGAAATGGATGGCAGCAAACCTGCATCTGGTCAAAGATTTCTGTGAATATGGCACCGGGGCAGCGATGGAAGCTTTTGAAGCCGCCGGCAATCTACCGGTGCGTAATTTCCGTGACGGGGTGTTTCCCGGAATCAAAAAGATTAGTGCGCCTACGATAAAGGATACTATCCGGATTGGCATGGACGCCTGTTTTGCCTGCACCGTGCGCTGTAAAAAAGTAGTTCAGGTTAAAGAGCCGTACTTTGTTGACCCTGCCTATGGGGGACCTGAGTATGAAACCTTAGCCGCACTGGGGTCAAACTGTGGCATCGATAATCTTGAAGCTCTTGCCAAGGGCAGCGAACTCTGTAATGCCTACTCATTGGACACGATTTCAGCGGGTGAGGTCATTGCCTTCGCCATGGAATGTTTTGAGAACGGACTGTTAAGTGTTAAGGATACTGATGGTATCGAACTAAGGTTCGGTAATGAGGAAGCTATGCTTAAACTCATCGAACTGATTGCTCGGCGTGAAGGCATTGGTGACCTGCTGGCTGAGGGGGCTGCCCGGGCCGCCCGAAAAATCGGCAAGGCAGCAGAAGAGTTTGCCATTCAAGTCAAAGGTCTGGAAGCCGGCATGCATGACCCACGGGTAAAACCGGGACTTGGGCTTGGTTTCATGGTTAACCCTCAGGGTGCTGACCATTGCTGTAACCTGCATGACACAATGTATATCGGTGAAAACTGGAGAGTGAAAGAGCTGAAACATCTGGGGATGCCAGTGCCATTTTCTCTCGAAGATATTGGTCCCCGTAAAGTAGCCTTATTTAAACTTGTCCAGCAAAAGCTGATTTTACTTGACTCCCTGGTGGTCTGCCAGTTCCTCCCCTATAGTTTTGAGCAGCTTAATGATGTCGTGGCGGCAGTTACCGGATGGGATACCAGCATCACAGAGTTAATGAGAATAGCCGAGAGAACCTTGACCATGACAAGGCTATTTAACCTCCGAGAGGGGTTTACTGCTGCTGATGATAAATTACCACCGCGTTTCTTCCAACCTAAAACTGACGGGGTTCTGGTAGATAAACCTCTCGACCCGGCAAAACTTGAGCACGCTAAGAGATACTATTATGTGCTAATGGGCTGGGATGAAGGCACCGGCATACCAAAGCCAGAAAAAGTGGCAGAGCTTGATATCCCATGAGTATTAGTAACCGTGACCACGAAGGAGTAACAACTTAAATATGAAGGGCTATCCTCTGTTATCAAGGATAGCCCTTTCTTTGAGCGTAAGTACTTAGAGGTCAGGCTAAAATCTTGTCCACTTCCTCTTTGTCAGCGTCCATCACGTAAGGGATACCAGAAATCTCCGCTGCCTCCCTGGTGAGAGCCGTAAGATCGTCCCGCTTAACTAGGTCTAAGCGGAATTTCCTGGCTCCGGCCATAAGTTGCTGCAGACCGGTGGTTAATCGCTCATAGTAGTTATACATACCAATCGCTGCTGGAGGAATTCGGGCAAAGTCCTTTCCGTATTTTGCCTTGAGCTGAGCCACATTGACAAAAGTTTGCATCAAAGCTCTCTCGTAGGGCTCTGCATTCTCATGTTCCTTACGAAGCTTTTCCGCGTTGGCTTTAGCTACGGTAACCGCAGTGAGGGTGGAGCGACCGAGACATACTGCTTTTATAAACGGAGCACCTAAAGCAATAGCCTTGAATACCTGATCCTCCAGAGCAATACCGCCGGCAATGGCACAACTGGGAATATAAGCTCCTTTCTTTTCCAGCCGAGAAAGATAATCATACAGGAGACACTCCAGATACACGGTAGGTATTCCCCACTCATTCATCATCCGCCACGGACTCATTCCGGTGCCTCCACCGGCACCATCCACGGTGAGCAGGTCTATTTTAGTGTCAGAAGAAAACTTAACGGCCCGAGCCAGGTCGGCTGGTCTATAGGCCCCTGTCTTCAAGGTAACGTACTTGGCGCCTGCACTTCGAAGTCTTTCCACCTCCCTATGGAATGATTCCTCGTCTACCATGCCCAGTCGTGAGTGACGCTCAAATTCTTCAATTTCTCCTATGTGAAAGCTTTCCTGAACTACCGGGTCGTCAGGGTCAGGAAATACAGGATAACCTCTGCTCTTTAGCTGACGTGCTCTCTCTAGGGACGGAAGCTTTACCTCGCCACCGATATCCTTTGCCCCTTGCCCCCACTTTATCTCAACTCCTTGAACACCAAGTTTCTCTATCGCATATTCGAGTACACCGAGGCGACTATCCTCTACATTTGCCTGGACTAACAACAGTCCGTAGCCATCATACCAATCCTGGAAGGTTCTCACCCTTCTGTCTAATTCAGGAGACTTGATGACCCGCCCATTCTTTATTTCAGCATCAGGGTCCATGCCACAGACATTCTCTCCGCAGATTATAATGGTCCCGCAGATGGCAGCTCCTATGGCAGCTCCTTCCCAATAAACCCGGGCTATCTCGGTTGAACCCAGGGCACCGGTGAAGAAAGGAACCCTCAATTTTATTTCCTTACCTTTGAGCCCAACCTTTGTCGTAGCATCAACGGCTTGGAAAGTAGCTTTATCAGAGTCGGCGTCTACACCATAAGCCCCAACACAGCTACCATGAATGTTGAAATGAGAATAGTCTACCGGGTAATCCTTTTCGGCTCCAACACTGACCTTACCAAAGGGCTGTGGATACATTGCCTCTCTACCCCTTAAAGCAGATTGCCCTACTTCACATAGGCCAAGACAGCTATCGAGGCAAGCAACACACATCCCTGAGATAGGTGCAGCTGATACTCTATTTCTGGTTCTCGTTGCCGCACTGGCATTCGGTTTGCTTAAGGACATCTTGTACCTCCTTATGTTTTTACGGGTATTCCCCTTTCTTGAAGGTATTTTTTGGCTTCAGGTATTGATATCTCCCCAAAGTGGAAGACTGAAGCCGCCAAAACTGCCGCCGCTTTGCCAATGGTTACCGCTTCATAAAGATGCTCTAATTTGCCGGCACCTCCGGAAGCGATAACCGGGATGGTTACTGCCTCAGCCACCGCTTTCGTCATTTCCAAGTCGTAGCCTTCTTTGGTGCCATCGGCATCCTTGCTGGTGAGCAAAATCTCCCCCGCACCCAGTTCCTCGACCCGCTTCGCCCATTCCACAATTCCCATCCCCGTGGGCTCGCTACCACTCTTAACCACTACCTCTAGTCGAGGGAGGCCGCTATCCAGCGGGTTCTTCTGGCCATCAATGGCAACCACAAGCCTCTCCTTGCCAAATTCCTTCGTGGCTTGTCTTATGAGTTCGGGATTCCTGACCGCAGCCGTATTTATCGAGACCTTGTCCACACCGAGGTCAATTAATGCCCTCATATCCTCAGTGCTGCCTATGCCACCACCGACGGCAAAAGGCACGGTGACGACATCACAGACCTTTTTCACCCACTCCAATCTCGTTTTTCTATTCTGCACCGTAGCGAAAATGTCGAGAAAGACAAGTTCATCAGCCCCTTCCCGGCAGTAGGCCCCCGCCGCTTCTACCGGGTCACGGGCATCCCTCAGGTCGACAAAATTTACCCCCTTGACTACCCTCCCATCTTTCACATCAAGACAGGGTATGATTCTCACCTCTTTCATCTCACCACTCCTCAAACCTGATTAGATTTTGGTTTTCCATAACAGTGCTGACGGCGGGATTTTCGGCGTCAATGTCCGCTTCCTCGTCTCCAAAGCTTATGACTATAATTTATAATGAACGGATAGCGGTAACCGCTTTCCGTATTCTAATACTTCCTAAAATAGTCTGTCAACCAATAATCCACCCATTTTTATATGAGGTACTTCCAAATAGACGAGAAGGCTAGTAGAATATTAGTCAAAGGAGGTGATGCAATAATGAACTTGTGGGAAGCAATTGTCAACATGGTTAAGTCTGAGGGAGTTGAGTTTGTCTTTGGGCTAGGGGATACCGGCCTGCAGTTATTCGCCGAAAAAACTCCCGGAATAACATCAATAAATCTTAGATATGAGGGGTCAGCACCATTCATGGCAATGGCTTACTCCAGACTGAGTGGAAAGCCAGGTGTTTGCACTGCCAGCACCGGGCCCGGGGTAGCCAACTTGGTTCCCAGTGTATTGGAGGCATACTCTGGTTGCTCACCACTGGTAATAATATGTACCGCTATATCTCAAAAAACGGAAGGCATGGCAGATTTCCAGGAATCTGACCAGACGGCGATGATGAAACCCATAACCAAATGGAGTGCTCGCATTCCTTACGCAGAAAGGATTCCTTGGTTCATCCGTAGGGCATTTTCGGTAGCGATGAACGGTCAGCCAGGACCAGTTTTCCTGGAGATACCCTATGATGTCAGCGGTACCTCCAAGTATGCATTTGCCGAGGTTAGTTTACCGGAATATGTGCCAGCCAAAAAAGTTCGTACCGCCGGCGACCCAAAACTAATCAATGAAGCCGTAGCGCTAATTTTAAAGGCTAAGCGACCGGTGATGGTAGCGGGTAATGGGGCAGTACAATCCGGAGCCTCGGAGGAATTTAGAGAATTCATTGAATTATTGGGCATACCATTTATGACCACCCCCGGTGGTAGAGGAATCCTGTCTGAAGAGCACCCCTTGGCTCTTGGGCTATGCGGTCTGTATAGAACTAAAGTTGGCAAGACGGTTTATTCTGACGCCGATCTTATTATCACCGTTGGAACTCGGAACGAGAGTTTCCAAACACATGAATGGAAGGATTTTCCGAAAGGGGCCAAATTCATCCAAATCGACATCTCTTCATTTGAAATAGGGAGAAATTGGATACCCGATGTCGGTATTGTTGGCGATGCCCAAATCGTTTTAAGGCAATTGAGCGCTGCCGCAAAGGGGAAAGTTGAGAAGGAAAGTATTTTCAAGGAAATACCACGGGTAAAGGAGATTATAAAAGCAAAAAAGGAATTTGAAATAGAGGTGGAGGCGGAATGCGTGGTTGAAGTTACCCCGATTCCGGCAAAACGTACCGTATATGAGTTGAGCAAAGTGTTTGGCGAGAACACAATCTTAGTCAGTGAGAACGGTTCTCAGGATTGTTGGTCATATTGCTTCCCGTATTACAAGGTGCAGGACAGATCGGAATGTGTGCCAGTTGCTGAACAAACGTGTATGGGCATGGGTGTCGTCGGAGCAATTGCCGCCAAATTGACCAGGCCAGAAAAGAACGTGGTCTGTGTCACCGGTGACGGAGCATTTCAAATGTATATGAAGGAGTTGCCCACGGCCGCGCAGTATAACGTAGGCTGCACATGGATAGTACTGAACAACTCCGCCCTTGGCTGGGTAAAACATAATCAGATGAAAGCCGTGGGATGGGACACCAGCACATTCAAAGTACAACCTGACTTCGTAAAGTGGGCAGAGGCGTGTCAATGCTACGGGAAAAGGATTGAAAAACCTTCTGAAATAAAGCCAGCTCTGGAAGAAGCCTTGAAAGTTAACCGAGAAGGAATACCGGCCGTAATTGATGTTGTTACTGGACTCGATATGTCCCATTTCCAACGTGCTGAATAATTAATCAGGGATTATATACTTGACCCAGGGAAGCTTCCCCATTTCTACAAATGGGGAGGTGGCCCATGCCCATATTCGTGGTCATTTGGATGGCTAACAGGTAGCGATAGCGACCTTGTGTGTGTCAGACCCTGCCTACATACCCCGACAGCAGGTGAAGTTAATCTTAGCCCCGTTTGCTCAAGCAAGATATTGGCTTTTTATGCATTCATACTCAAGGCAGTACTTGTGCGAATTGACCAGAATTTACGAGTTTGAGAAGGTTGGTTTATGACAAGACCAGCAAAGAATTTTACAGTTAGAATGGGTATTATTATCGGTGTCCCCGTCAATATGGTGAGCTTGCCATGTCCCCACACCTGCAGGACCCCTATCACTCCACGCCAATGTTTTCCTGCATCGCTCGCATTTATTATGAACAATTTCAAAGCAGGTTTTTACAACATCGTCTGGGAAAGCCATAATATAACCTCCATACAAGATAGTCGTATGCGAATTATAACACAGGTGAAGGAGATGGTCAAGATATATGTTAAGTAGTAGAATAGGGGTATGGATATCGTCGGTGCGTTTATGGATGGGTTTCCTGTGCTTCGGTTTTTCTGGCGTAAACTTATGGAGAGGCACATGGAAATAGAAATTAAGAAACCATATAGTAAAGCACGACCTAATACTCTTCCTTCAATGATATCAGAAAAGCCAATTATTCAAGTGTATGTTGGTGCTGACCCTCACATATATTTGTGGGCTGACCTAGAGTTCATCAATCATAGACCAGACCGCAGGGAATTTATTTTGAGAGCAGCATTGCATCTTAAAAAGAAACATTGGCTGTTTTGGCATAAAACTTTGACTGAGGCACCCCTAAGAGTTCATGAGGCGGGGCTTGAACCGACGGGGCCGTTATTAGAAAACTTAGTAATAGAGCCTATATCGGCTCCTATAACTGTAACAGTGGACGCCAAAGGGCTTATTACAATACCGCCAAGTCGTCTCCCTAAGAGGATGATACTCTGTCTTGAGTTTAGTATGATTGGTCCTATTCGCAGAATGAGACGTGTTATAGATACGGTTGAGCACAATCCTAAGCAGTTAAGTCCTGATAAGGAAGATTAGCAGACTGAATAAGTTTAAGGAGTGTATCCCTGAATAGATATGGATTATCACGGAATAATTAATCTATGTCTACGAATCAGGCATAGTATAATCTAGGCAAGTACCGGTACCGGATTTTTTTAACATGAATACCAAGAAAATAAAGGGTAACCGGCAAAACCTGCGGGTCAACGCCGAACGACTATGGAATAACATCATGGAGACGGCGAAGATTGGCGGTACTGCCAGGGGCGGTATCTGCCGGTTAACGTTGACCGATAGCGACCGCCAGATACGCGATTGGTTCGTCAAGACATGCGAGTCGATTGACGGCACGGTCACCATCGATGAGATGGGTAACATTTTCGTCCGGCGGCCGGGCAAGGACAACTCACTGCCACCGATCGCTATGGGTAGCCATCTCGATACCCAGCCCTCGGGTGGCAAGTTTGATGGCATCCTTGGTGTGCTCTCGGGTCTGGAGGTATTGTGCACCCTGAACGATGCTGGCTACACAACTAAGGCACCACTGGAAGTGATCAACTGGACTAACGAGGAAGGCTCCCGCTTCAATCCGCCTATGTTCGCCTCGGGCGTATTTGCTGGCGTGTTCGACCGGGACTTCGCCTATGCCCGTGAGGACCGCGACGGCAAGAAGTTTGGCGAGGAACTGGAGCGCATCGGCTATCATGGTAAGACCAAATGCGGTGACCAGAAGCTGGGTGCCTACTTTGAGTTTCACATTGAGCAGGGTCCGGTTCTGGAGGTCGAGAATAAGACAATCGGCGTGGTCACTGGTGTGCAGGGCCAGCGCTGGTACGATGTCACCGTGACTGGCCGTGAAAGTCATGCCGGCAGCACACCGATGAATATGCGCAAGGACGCCATGGTGGCCTGCGCCCGAATGGTCGAGGCAATCAACAAAATCGCCCTAAATCATGCGCCACTCGCCGTCTCGACAGTCGGCTTGGTTGAGGTTAAGCCGAACTCGCGTAACGTGATCCCAGGGTCCGTCTTCTTCTCCGTTGATCTCCGCCATCCGAACGATGCCGTGCTGGACGAGATGGATAAAGAGCTTAAGGTGATGGTAGATAGGGTCGCGACAGACACGGGTCTCAAGGCAAAGCTGGAAAGCATCTGGAACTCTCCGTCCATGAGGTTCGATGAGGTCTGCGTCAGCGTCGTCCGTGCTGCCGCCGAGGACTTGGGCTATCGCCATCGTGACATGGTCTCTGGTGCCGGTCACGACGCCGTCTATATAGCCCGAGTGGCACCGACGGCGATGATCTTTATCCCGTGTGAGAACGGCATCAGCCACAATGAGATTGAGAAAACCGAACCCGAACATGTGGCTGCTGGCGCCAATATCCTGTTGAGCGCCGTTGTCGCGTACGACAAGGCAGAACTAGGTATGGTTAGACGGTAAGATTTAGTGTTTCAGCAAGAACCTCGTCTCTTGCCATCTTCGCTGGCGATCCTGATTCCGTGACGCGACGACAGAATCACCATCGAAGCTAGATACCCCACAGATGGCCCGAATCATGTCGTCGCTCATTGGAGGACAGCCTTTAACATAGGTGCCAAAACGAGCTACGTTTTTGGCGCATTTGCCGAGGACAACCGTCTTAGCCCTGGCTGCAATCTCGTTGGGACTGGGAGTACCAAGAATAACGGTTAGGTCGGTCAAGACGTGGTCATGGCCAAACTTTTTAACGGCCTGAAGTGCGCCGAGCAATTCACCTATACAACCAGTACAAACTGACTCTCCTTCAACAATATATACTCCTGGATACCTGCCCTTAAACACATCGAAGCCAGACCGCAAACTCTGTTTATTCGCCTCTACAGACTCGCCAACCACAGCCACTTGGCTTAGGTCAGCCTTAGTTCCCTGTCGGGCCGCGAAATATTGAAGATGCATGACCTGAGTCGCGTCAAAGCCCATCAGGCAGGTACCTGCTGTATCCACCGCAATCGGGTCTGCCCCCGCCATTATCAGTCCCAGCTCGAACCTGTCCTGAGGATATTCCCATAACCCTTGCATCCCGGCCAGGGCATCAACAACGACATAGCTGGGTTTCACCACTGAGTTCAGGTCGGCGATTGCTTTATCCAGGCCAAGTCTATGGGTTTTCCTCTTTTCGGCCCCAGGCATAACCCCTTTCATATTCTTAAGACTCAGAGTAACCAAGGTTCGAAGGTGGGTCTTAAGTACCGGTACGCTGATGATAACGTCGCTTTCAAAAGCGGTTCGGGCAATTCTGACCTTTTTCATAACGTAGGGTTCAGATAAGGTCACTTCCTCGAATGTATCACGGTTAAGGTTGCGCAGTTCCACACCAAGCCTGCGGGCAACATCGGCTGTGCCCGAGACCCGGAAAGCTTCTTCGGTGCTGTGGCTAGAGTCAAAGTCCCACCCGGCACTGGAGCCCTCACCAATGATTACCGATTTAGGTCCCAGCTCCAGTACTATTTTGGTAACTGCCTCGGTAACACGATAATCGGTGATGGAGCCCGTTCCCGAGGGCCCCGGCCAACAAAGGTTGGGCTTAACCAGAACCCTGGAATCGGCGGTTATTATTTCCTTAAGGCCACCGGCTAGGTCTATTGCCTTACGCACCGCAGCTTCGATACCTGATTCATCTACTCTAACGATGGAAACCAACTTTTTCATTGCCCTCTCGCCCTTGCCACCGAACCTGCAGTCCAAATTAGCTCAAACGAAACAGAGTAACCTTTTCGGATTTTCCACCATGATTGTGTCTATCTGTTCCCGAGTCATACCTCTTTGTAGCATCATCGGAACGACGTAATTTAGGATGTGAGAGTAGCCCCACCCGCCGTAACACTGAACAAATTTACTTCGGCAAGGCATCAAAGTATTTTGTACTTATCGTAAGCATCCCGCAGTAGCGCTCCCCTGAGCAACTCACCGCGAAGCAAGTTTTCCTTCCCTACCTTTTCCAGAGCCAGTGGAATGACTTCCCTCTCAAGTGCTTTGGGAATGACGACCACCCCATCTATGTCACCGAAAACAATATCCCCGGTGTTGACAAGTACATCGCCACAATTCGCCGGGCAGCCATGGTCGATTACTATGCTCCTTCCCTTCGAGTCAACCATACTAACCCCGGTAGCAAAAGTGGGGAATTCCATGGCGCTGATTTGAGCCACGTCCCTGGTATAACCATCGATCACTATCCCACGAGCACCACGGGCTCGAGCTGCGGTAGAAAGCAACTCGCCCCAGAAGCAGGTGTGTGTGGAACGGTTGGTGCAGACTACCATTACGTCGTTGGGCTTTAGCGAATCAACAGCTTCAATTTCGCCTCCGTATGGGTCATCAATAACCTGGAAGATATCGGCAGTGATGACGGTGTAGGCCCTACCGACGACAATTGCCCCTTGGTAGATGGGGCGGATATCAGCTCTCATCCCCTGTTCGCGAGCGCCAAGACCATCAAGGATATCCGAAATTACGGCGGCATTCAACTTGTCCCGCATCATATCAAACATTTCGTTCTCATTGGCAAAATTAACCATTTAGATAATTCCTTTCTTTGGAATTCTAACCAGCCATACTGCTCAATTATGAATTACATCCTACATATAACGCTTATACTTCAATCTTTTACCCGAGAATCATTACAAGTGACTTTTATAGCATTTCAAAGGACTGGCACTTGACAGGGTTTTTCCCAAGTTGCATCTGATAGGAGTTAACCCAGATAGCTCATATTTCGTTTCTTTTTCCCGACATCCCTGAGGCTAACTACATTGTTCTAGTCTAGGTTTTCCCTTCTAAGACCTCTTTTAGTTTTGCTACGAGGTCCTCTCGTGGCGGTGAAAAAACATCGATGACGTGGCAACCTTTATCAGAAACATAAGCTGCGTGTTCTTCGTTCGAGGGCAGGGTGATAACATCACCTTTCTTAAGGTGATATATCTTTCCCTCAACTATTTGGTCGATTTCACCATCTACAACTATCATGACCTGTTCCGCTTCATGGCGGTGAGCCGTAGTGGTAACGTTTGGACTCATGGTGATAAAGCTGACGGTGATGTTTTTAACAGAAACAAGGTGGCTGGATACACCGGGCCACAGTTCTACAGGGGGAACATCGGGGTAGTGGACAACCCGTTTGTTGAATTCTTCCTGGCTGGCATAAGGCTCTTTCCTTTCCATCAAATAACCTCCTTGACTAGATTTTTAAACCCGGGGCAACTGCTTCATTAAAACTTAATCATCTGATGGGGTAGCCAGAGGATTAGCTGAGGAAAAGCTACACATAGGCCAAGGCCAACCATGATGAGGATAACAAATGGAATTACCCCCCGAATTATGTCCACCGTAGTCACCCCCAGCTCTGGGTCAGCCGCACCGCGGAGGAAGAATATGGCGTAAGCAAA
>JAUWBK010000007.1 GCA_030605045.1 Dehalococcoidia bacterium | reverse complement strand
CTGGCGATAGGCAAACAGACTGATAACTCAATTGAAGTACGGGTTCACCCGGTGTTCATTCCGGAAGAGTCCCTTCTGGCCAAGGTTGATGGTGTTTTTAATGCCATCCTGGTGGAAGGTGACCTGATCGGCAAAGTGCTTTTCTATGGTCAGGGCGCCGGACCCCTGCCTACCAGCAGTGCCGTGGTCGCTGACATTGTGTCCTCGGCACAAGACATCAGCTTTGGCGTCGGCAATAGAATCAAGTGGAAACCAGAGTCGGGCAAGCGGATTAAACCTATGGCGGAAATTGAAACCCGGTATTACCTCCGGATGAATTGCGCTGACCGTCCCGGTGTTTTGGCTCAAATTTCTAAAATTCTAGGCGACCTTAAGATCAGTATTGCCTCGGCCATCCAGAAGGAGGTGGATATTGCCGCCCAGACCGCCGAAATTGTGCTCATGACCCATACGTCTCCGGAAAAAGCGATGCAGCAAGCACGGGACAAGATAGCCAGGCTTGAGGTAGTGAAAGAGATAAGTAATTTCATTCGGGTTGAGAATATCTAATAACCGATAATATAAGGTAGTTATCTAGACAATGCTGAAAACAGGGGTTCTACTTAGATATAAAGATCTTCTGCCGATTACCCCCGATACTCCGATATTCTCACTGGGGGAGGGGGATACCCCACTGGTCAGGTGTGACGGACTGGCCGAGGAAGTCGGCTGTGGGGAGCTATACCTCAAGCTGGAGGGATGCAATCCTACCGGCTCATTTAAAGATAGGGGCATGGTCGTTGCCGTGGCTAAGGCATTGGAGGCAGGTAGTAAGGCAATTATGTGTGCTTCCACCGGCAATACCAGTGCCTCCGCTGCCGCTTACGCTGCCTATTGCGGACTTACCGCGATTATTGTCGTTCCTGAAGGCAAGATTGCGCTAGGTAAGCTGGCGCAGGCGATTATCTATGGGGCGAAAATACTCGCCATTAACGGAAATTTTGACCAGGCGCTAAACATCGTACGAACGCTAACCGAGAAACATCCAGTTACTCTAGTAAATTCCCTTAATCCACACCGCATCGAGGGGCAAAAAACGGCCGCCTTTGAGATTGTTGACGTTTTAGGTGAGGCGCCTGACTATCTTTTTATCCCGGTAGGTAATGCCGGTAATATTACTGCCTACTGGAAGGGCTTTGTAGAATACCATCAGGTCGGCAAGGCGAGAAAGAAACCGAAGATGATGGGCTTTCAAGCGGAAGGGGCGGCCCCCATTGTTCGTGGCCATGCAATCGAAAAACCAGAAACGGTTGCCTCAGCGATGCGCATCGGGAATCCCGCCAGCTGGCAAAAAGCGGTTGCCGCCCGTGATGAATCGGGTGGTATTATTGACATGGTGAGCGATGAAGAAATCCTGTCCGCCCAAAAGCTGCTGGCGACCAAGGCTGGTGTCTTTGGTGAACCAGCTTCCGCAGCTTCACTAGCTGGGCTTATCAAGCTCTCACATCAGGGAATGGACTTCTCCCAAAAGAAAGTAGTTTGCGTGATCACTGGCACTGGCTTGAAGGATACGGATATTGCCTTGAAAGACGCCCCAGTCTTTCTTCAGCTTCCGGCTGATACCGCGTCAGTGGAACAGGCCCTGGGCTGGAGTTAACGGCGCTGTCAAGCACTCACCCCTCAAATAAGGTTCTGCTCGGTTGTGGTTGGTAGGGATTGCTTATCATTTTATTCCATAGTATTCTGAAAATAGGGATATAAGGAGGTGCATCATGTCAGAAGACCCAATCCGCAAGTATTCAGATGCAACAAAAGAGTTTAATGCTATTTGTACAATAGTTCGGGCACTGGGAGAAATTACCGCAGATGTGGGTAGATATTTGAATAATAAACCATTCAGATTAAAGATATCAAATGTTGGTGTGGAATTTCCACCATTTGAAGAAGAATACTCACTGAATGCAGATAATTGGCCTAGTGCTAAACAAATTGCTGAGGCTCTAGTGTCCCTACATGAAAAGGCAAAACTAGTGGAAAATGTTTACGCTTCCCTCTCGCCAATAGATAAGACACTTGTAAAATCACCTGAAATTGAACGATAGTTGCCACCACTAGAATACCACTAGGGATAACCATCGCTGTTACCTGTCATTCTATTAGCGTAATAGGGTGCGCTATTAACTACCAACCACAACCGAGCAGAACTTCAAATAAGGAGGACCAGAATGTTTGATGAAACTAAGATTAAAACAGCGGTAGCTTCTATCATTGAGGCAATTGGAGAAGACCCTAACCGGGAGGGACTGGTTGGTACTCCCGAACGTGTGGCGGAGATGTATGCCGAGCTTTTTGGGGGACTAGGTCAGGACCCTGGAGAGGAGCTAAGAGTAGGTTTTGAGTTAGGACACCGGGAAATGGTAATTTTAAGAGATATTCCCTTTTATTCTATGTGTGAGCATCACCTCCTGCCGTTTTACGGTGTCGCCCATGTCGGCTATATTCCAAACGATGAAGGGCGTATTGTCGGCATCAGCAAACTAGCCCGGGTGGTCGAAATCATTGCCAAGCGCCCCCAGATTCAGGAGAAAATGACCACCGAGATTGCTGATGTCATCATGGACGCCATCAAGCCAGATGGGGTAGCGGTGGTTATTCAGGCGGAACACCTGTGCATGATAATGCGCGGCATCAAGAAACCGGGAAGTAACGTTATTACCTCAGCGATTAGGGGGATTTTTAAACGCCGGGCGGCCAGTAGAGCCGAATTTTTCTCACTGATACAGCAGGGTAAGTAGGACGGTTACTGGGGGCATCAAATATCCAGGTTCCTGACGCTTTTGGCATGCGCCTGGATAAAGGCTTTGCGGGGAGGCACTTCTCCTCCCATCAGGACATGGAAGATGTGGTCTGCCTTGGCGGCATCCTCTATGTTTACTCCAAGCAAGGTGCGGGTATCTGGATTCATGGTGGTTTCCCATAATTGCTCTGGGGTCATCTCACCCAGACCTTTATAGCGCTGAACTTCCACCTTTTTGGCCCCTTTTAGCTCACGCAGTACCTCTTCTTTTTCCTGCTCAGAGTAGACCCAGTGCTGATTTTTAGCCGCCTTAACCCGATAAAGGGGTGGCTGGGCAATATATAAGTACCCATTGTTAATCAGCTCTGGCATATGTCGGAAGAAAAAGGTAAGCAGCAGGGTGCGAATATGAGAACCGTCAACATCAGCGTCAGTCATCAGGATAACCCGATGATAACGGAGCCTTGACGGGTCAAAGTCATCGCCGATACCGGCGCCCAGGGCGGTAATGATAATGCGTATTTCTTCACTGGCTAACATTTTATCCAGCGGCGCCTTCTCGACATTAAGAATTTTGCCTTTCAATGGCAGTATCGCCTGGAAACGACGATTCCGTCCCTGCTTGGCGGAGCCGCCGGCGGAATCTCCCTCCACCAGATATAGTTCACAGTGGGATGGCTCTTTCTCCGAGCAGTCAGCCAGCTTTCCAGGTAGTGTGCCCGCATCCAGACCGCTCTTTCGGATAATTAAATCACGAGCCTTGCGGGCAGCTTCCCTGGCCTTGGCAGCAATAATGCTCTTCTCGATAATTCTCCTGGCTTCATCGGGGTGCTCCTCAAGGTAGAGGGATAAGCCCTCACCGACCGCACTCTCGACCTGACTTTTGACCTCAATGTTACCCAACTTAGCTTTAGTCTGTCCCTCAAATTGCGGTTCATGGAGCTTGACACTGATAATAGCAGTGAGTCCTTCTCTAACGTCTTCACCGGTCAGGTTGGGCTCATCTTCTTTGAGGAATTTACTTTTATGGGCGTAGTCGTTAAGCACCCGGGTTAGTGCCGAGCGGAAACCAGTGAGGTGATTGCCACCATCCACGGTATTAACACAGTTAGCAAAGCTAAAGACAGATTCGGTAAAGCCATCATTATACTGCAGGGCTGCCTCAACTATGGTACCATTTACCTCCCTAGTGATATAGATAGGTTGGAGATGGCGGACTAAGCGGCCTCGATTAAGGTGGCGGACGAAACTGGTAATGCCACCCTCAAAGTAAAAAGTCAGCTCCTCATCCTTTTTTTCGTCCCAGAGAGTTATTTCTAGCCCCTTATTGAGATAGGCCATCTCTCGGATGCGGTCACTCACGACATCAAAATCATATCTGGCTTTACCGAATATCTCCTCATCAGCATAGAAAGTGATGGTGGTGCCAGTATCACCGGCTTCACCAACCTCCTTTACTTCTCCCTGTGGTATGCCCTGCCGGTATTCCTGCTGATATATCTTGCCGTCACGCCTGACATCACAGCGGACAAAAGAGGAGAGGGCATTTACCACCGAAGCCCCCACGCCGTGCAACCCGCCCGACACCTGATAGGTATGGCCACCAAATTTTGCCCCGGCGTGTAGCGTGGTCATTACCGTCTCCAGGGCAGACACACCGGTGGCGGAGTGAATTTCCACTGGAATGCCGCGGCCATTATCTTCAACGCTGACGGCGCCGTCTTCCTTAAGGGCAATCACAATTTTAGTGCAGCAACCAGCCATGGCTTCATCAATGCTGTTGTAGATAATTTCATAGACCAGATGATGCAATCCGCGCTGGTCAGTGCCGCCAATATACATACTCGGCCGACGGCGCACCGCCTCCCGTCCCCCCAAAACCTGGATATCCTCAGCAGTATACTCGTTATTTTGGCTATTTTGCGGCTCGACTGGTAAAGACTTTTTCCGTGCCATAATTAATACCTAACTCCTTGAGGGTGATAATATTGAACGGAAAAAAAGAAAAAACAAGTCTCCAACCTAAAATCTTGAAGAACTTGCCCATTACCAAAAACTAATCTCTGCATTTAAGTTATTTCTAGTATAGCACAATTTAGCTTTGAAGTAAAGCTGAAGGCAGGTAAAAAGTAGCGTTTTTCACACCTTCTTAGAGATTGTCTATTGACCTCACCCCCTTTATCCCTCTCCTTAAATAAATCATTAGCGATGTGCGGAACTCGCTTCAAAGCTAATTCCTCTGCTGTTTGATATTTAAGAAAAATCATTCACTCCAAGTTAGAGTAGAATTATGTTCTAGAACAATAACACTTCCCAAGAGATATCTAATCAACTATGCTGGAAATTAACAAAACTATAATCAATTAGACCAGAATATAGACAGGCTAAACCAAGTTGCGAGATGTTACTATGAATGTTAACAAAAATTTACTCACTCCGGAACAGGTAGCCGGAATCCTCCAGGTTCATGTTCTAACCGTGTACAGCTATATTCGGCGGGGTAAGCTTGAGGCCATACGTCTAGGTCGAAGCTACCGCATTATTCCTGAAGATCTTGAGCTCTTTATCGATTCAAACCGTATCGAAAAATCGACAAACTCTGGGACTAAATAGGGAGGGATAGTGGACATGCTTTATAATCAACGGCGAGTGGTGGTTACTGGCCTCGGGGCAATCAGCCCAGTTGGTCTTACCGTTTCTGATATGTGGGAGGCACTCGTCTCTGGGCACTCAGGAATTGACTACATTTCCAGCTTTGACCCTTCTCCTTTTGAGACTAAATTTGCTGCTGAAGTCAAGGGGTTTGACCCAATGGTGTATGTTAGCCGGAGGGAAGCACACCGCATGGATAGGTTTACTCAGTTCGCCGTAGCGGCAAGCCTCCAGGCAGTGGAAGCGGCTGGGTTGACGATAGATAATAGCAATGCTGAGGAGACTGGTGTTATCATTGGCAACAGTGTCTGCGGTCTACTTAAGGTTGCCGAGCAATTAAAGGTACTGAATGAAATCGGCCCTAGAAAAATAAGTCCGATTCTCGCTCCGACTATGACTGGTGATGCGGCTCCGGTACAGATTTCACTGATATTGGGAGCTAAGGGACCGAATTACGCTCCGTCCTCAGCGTGCTCTAGTAGCAGTGATAGCATCGGTCATGCCTACGATGCAATTCGACATGGAGAAGCAAAGGTAATGATTGCAGGTGGTACCGAAGTGCCTATAATGCCTATCTGCATCGCTGCATTCAACGCGGCCCGTGCTCTATCAACAAGTAATAGCGAACCACAAAGTGCCTGCCGACCTTTTGATGCCAAACGTGACGGTTTTGTGTTAGGCGAGGGGGCCGCAACTATTGTCCTTGAGGACCTCAGCTATGCTCTCGAGCGTGGAGCCCCTATCTTAGCTGAAGTTATAGGGTACAGCGCTACCAGTGATGCTTTTCACATCACGCAGCCTTCACCCAATGGCGAGGGGGCAACTAAAGCGCTAAACCTTGCGATGAATAAAGCAGGAGTTAGCCCCAACGAGGTTGATTATATCAATGCCCATGGCAGCGCTACCGTGCTCAACGACACAACCGAAACCCATGCCATCAAAAGTGCGCTTGGCAAATCTGCCTACCGTATCCCGATATCAGCCAATAAATCCATGACGGGACATCTTCTAGGAGCAGCGGGTGCTATCGAGGCTATAATATGTATTCTAGCTATAAATCACGGGAAAATACCACCAACTTTGAATCTCACTCATCCTGACCCCGAATGCGACCTAGACTATGTGCCTAATAAGGCGCGCCCCGCTGAGGTAACGACTGCCATATCAAATTCCTTCGGCTTTGGTGGACACAACTCCGTGCTTATCTTCCGTCGGTACTCCGAATGATTGCCTTAGTCATGCACCCACGAGTAGTGGAGTTAGCAACGTACAGCCCTTGTCGTATTGTTTTTAAAAGCACTACATAATCCAAAAATAGACTACCAAATTACTCAGGTGTAAAAATATTACCCGATTGATTATTTAAGCAAAAAATTTAATTTGGCACATCCCTAAATCCTCAAAAACTATTGAAACAATTCTTTTAATATGTTATACTTACACTAAACTAAACAAGGAAAGATTAAATGTGAACCTTTAAGCTGGTCCGGCGAGGCTGGCAAGGAAAGTTAAAAGAGCTGATTAATGTGACCTCTTGCCAGCCACGGTAAGAGGTTATTTTTATGCCGAAAAAAATTATCATGACCCCAGATGACATCAGGCGGACGCTGGCGCGCATCGCCCACGAAATCATCGAGCAAAACAAGTCGATGGACCACCTGATACTGGTGGGGATGCGGACTCGGGGCGTGCCTCTGGCCAAGCGACTAGCCGCCAATATTGAAGCCTTTGAGAAAACAAGCATACCGGTTGGCGCTTTAGACTTCAGTCTCTACCGAGATGACCGCCCTTCGCTAGACCAGCAACCCATCGTCCAACGCACTGACATCCCGAGCAGTATTGACGACAAAACAATCGTGCTCGTTGATGATGTCCTCTATACCGGGCGCAGCACCCGGGCAGCGATGGACGCCTTAATTGACCTAGGGCGACCCCACTTAATCCAACTGGCCGTTCTCATTGACCGGGGGCACCGTGAGATGCCGATAAGGCCCGACTATGTTGGCAAGAACATACCAAGCGCGAGACACGAGGAGATACAGGTTCATCTGGTGGAAACCGATGACATTGACGAAGTCGCCATTGTCAGCCCGGATACCAATAAGTCAACCGGAAGTGAACTCAGCAAGGCGAACTTCGGCAAAAGGAGGTATTATGGCGCTGGCAAATAGAAGTCTGGTCACCATCGATGATTTATCCAACGGGGAAATAGAAGCACTGTTTTCCCTGGCTGATGAGATGTCTGAGAAAATGAATGAGCAGTCTGGGTTATGCAGCGGCAAGGTCATGGCGAGTCTGTTTTTTGAGCCAAGCACCCGGACGCGGCTCTCCTTCGAGACCGCCATGCACCGCCTTGGGGGCAGTGTCATTACTGCGTCGGATGTTGGCATAACTTCACTGGCCAAAGGCGAAAGCATTGCTGATATGGCGAAGGTGGTCGGGAGTTATGTTGATATCATCGTCATCCGACACCCCTGGGAAGGAGCGGCCAAGGTAGTCACTGACTACGCCGGCGTCCCAGTGATAAACGCCGGTGACGGAGGTCACCAGCATCCCACCCAGACCTTGTGCGACCTTTACACCATCAAGAAAGAGAAGCAAACGATTAAGGGGCTAAAGATTGCGCTCTGGGGTGACTTGAAATACGGAAGAACCATACACTCACTAATCTTCGCCCTGGCCAAGTTCGGGGCAAATATTATTTTTTGCCCTACTCCAGGACTGGAAGTACCGGAACATGTACTGGAAAAATTAACCACGGAATACGGTGGTGAAATAGAAAGGTATGAGACTCCTGACACGGTAGTGAAAGAGGTACTTCTCCCTCTGGATGCCATCTACATGACACCAAGCAGCCCGCACCAGCTGGCCATGATGCCTAACGTCAATATTAAAGTCGAGCTGAAGGCAGGAGTTGACGCCCTCTATGTTACCCGGCCTCAGAAGGAGAGATTTACCCCTGCCGAAGAAGGACAGGAATTAAAGAAAAGATTCCCGGTAGTAGACAAGAAACTACTCAAGAGCAAAGCGTTTCGCAAAACTCTAGTCATGCACCCACTGCCCCGTGTTGATGAGTTGGCTGTGGAATTAGATGCTGACCCGAGGAGCACGTATTTCAAACAAGCGGCTCGTGGAGTACCAGTTAGGATGGCACTCATCGCCCTCTTGCTGGGAGTCAAGGAAGTTGTTGTTAGCGGAGAAGACGACTCATTTATCCGAAGAATAGACTATCCCCCGTACCGGCGGGATTTCGGCGTCAAGTGCCCCAACCCAAGATGTGTCTCGATACAGGAAACAGAGACAAAGTATCTCAAGCCTGAATTTAAGATAGTAAACCGTGAGCCTTTGACACTGAGGTGTATCTACTGTGAACACGGGTTTGAGCCCAAATATGTGGCCAGTTCCGACTGGCATGAAGGGAGAACCGCAACCAAGAAATACCATAGTGCCGAAAGCCACTGGGCGAAAAAAATTAGACCGGAGAACCTGATTATCTTCGACTCAGCCGATACCGCCGAGGCCCATAGTTTCAAGCCCAGTCATTATGTTCGAGTGCACCCTTCGGGAAAGAAAAAGATGAGGAAAAAGTAATGAGGCCCTTATTTATACAAGATGGACGAATCATTGACCCCAGCCAGGGAATAGATGAAGTTGGCAGTTTGCTAATCAGCGAGGGCAAGATTTCGTGGCGTGGAGAGACCCCACCCCAGGACGATTACGATGTCCTTCGTGCTGAAGGGTTAATTGTCTGCCCCGGGTTTATTGACTTCCACTGCCATCTCCGGCAACCCGGCTTCGAAGAGAAGGAAACCATTGCCAGTGGCACCCAAGCTGCTGCCAGAGGTGGCTTTACTACCGTCTGCTGCATGCCCAATACCAACCCACCTCTGGAAAATCAGTCAGCGATAGACTATGTCAAAGCAGCGGCAGCTAAAGAAGGAGTCGTACGAGTACTACCCATAGGCTGTATCTCCAAGGGAAGAAAAGGTGAGGAGCTGGTTGAGATGGCTGAGCTGGCCCAAGCAGGAGTGATTGCCTACAGCGATGACGGTAACCCAGTCAGCAGTCCACGCCTGATGCGTCAGGCACTGGACTATAGCCGTGCCCTTGGCCTGCCGGTTATTGACCACTGCGAAGAAACTGCCCTCAGCAAAGGCGGTCAAATGAATGAAGGCGCCTTGTCAGCCAAGCTGGAGCTTCCCGGAATACCTGCTGCCGCCGAAGAGGTTATGGTCGCCCGCGACCTAGTTCTTGCCCAGTTGACCGGAGGTCACCTGCACATTGCCCATGTCAGCACTGAAGGCTCAGTTGACCTTATTCGCCGCGCTAAAGAGAAAGGCATCAAGATTACCGCTGAGGTTACGCCACATCACCTCACCCTGACTGAGGAAGAGGTCAACGACTACAATACCAACGCCAAGGTGAGTCCACCCCTGAGAACGAAACAGGACAATCAAGCCTTGATTCAGGGACTTATGGAAAACGTGATTGATATTATCGCCACTGACCACGCCCCGCATGCCGAAGCGGATAAGCAGTGTGAATTTGCCCTCGCTGCTTCTGGTATCAGCAACTTTGAAACCGCCCTGGGCAACCTGATGCGCCTGGTGCACGATGAGCAGCTACCCCTGACTACCCTCATCGCCAAGCTCACCTGCGAACCAGCCAAGCTTATCAAAGACAACAATCTGGGCACACTGAATACTGGCGCCCCGGCCGATATTACCATCTTTGACCTCTACAAAGAGTGGGTAGTCGACCCCAAGACTTTTGCCTCCAAGGGTAAGAATACCCCACTAGCTGGCTCAGTGCTTAAAGGCAAGGTGATGGCGACCATTTACGGAGGAAATCTGGTCTATAAAGACGACGCAATTAAGCTTGAAGAGGGTTAATCAACAAAAATGGCGAAAAAGACACAATTAGTCTTAGCCGATGGCTCGGTTTATGAAGGCTATTCCTTTGGTGCTGAAGTCGATACCTACGGTGAGGTGGTCTTCAATACCAGCATGATGGGCTATCAGGAGATGCTCACTGACCCCTCCTATGCCGGGCAGATTGTGGTGCCCACCTACCCCCTTATCGGCAACTACGGCACCAATGAGCAGGACTTTGAATCGAATAGAATTCAGGTCAGGGGCTTTGTCGTCAGGGAAGAGTGCCAGCAACCCAACCATTACCTTAACACCAAAACCCTCCGCGAATATTTAGCCGAAAGCGGCATCCCCGGAATTTACGGCGTGGATACCCGGGCGATTACCCGCAAGCTCCGCTCGGCAGGGGTAATGATGGGCATGATTACCAGTGAGAAAACCGCCGAGCAGGCTCTGGAAGAACTAAAGAAGTTTCCCGACTACGGCTCGATTGATTTTGTGCGGCAGGTTACCACCGAGAAACCATATTCGTGGGGGCCTCCGTGTGATACCTGTGACTTAAGAGTTAAGTGCTTTACCGGTGATACCTGCCTTTTTGGGCGAGAGACAGCCAGACAGGAAACACAACCGCTATATAAAATAGTCATTCTGGACTGCGGCTTAAAGTACACCATCCTGCGCATGATGTGCAATCACGGCTGCCAGGTAACAGCGGTCCCCTGCACCATGTCCGCCGAGGAAATCCTGAGCCTGAAGCCTGACGGCATTGTTCTTTCCCCCGGTCCCGGTGACCCCGAATTACTGGACTACGTTGTTGATACAGTTAAGCAACTCGTGGGCAAGAAGCCGATAATGGGTATCTGCCTGGGCAATCAGCTCATTGCCCGAGCTTTTGGTGCCAAGACCTTCAAGCTGAAGTTTGGCCACCGCGGGGCGAACCACCCCGTCCGCGACCTCTCCGACGGTCGAATCCACATCACCGCGCAGAACCACGGCTACGCCACCGACCCCGATACCCTGAAAGGCGGGCTGGAAGTTACTCATATAAATCTAAACGACGGCACGGTGGAGGGCTTGCGTCACAAAGAGCTACCCATCTTCACCATCCAGTACCACTCCGAAGCCTCCCCCGGCCCCTTGGACAATGTTTACCTCTTTGAGCAGTTTCTGGAGATGGTGAGGGATGGAAAATAAAAATGGGGAGTCCCAGAGGGGCGAAGCCCCTCTCACCCAAACGCCTCCCCCTCTCCTTTGAAGGAGAGGGGGATTAAGGGGGTGAGGTAGAAATGACGACTAGTAACCAACCAACAAGAGAGGAAAGGGAAACTTGGCTTGTGGAATATCAAGCTTGCGAGCAAGAGAGCAATTCTAACGCACTAAGTTATTGGACTCTAGCAGGTATATTCATAGGTCTTAGCTCTATTCTTCTTGGTGGTCTAATATATTCAATCGTGGCTAATATTGAAATATTTACGACAATTGGTGTGAAAGATGATGCTTTTATACTCCGCATAATAATATTAATATTCGGCTTAGCAATGCTTTTTATCCTAGTATTTTTATGGCTCTGGTTGAAGCGAACAAATTATCTCATGGATATAAATTATGCGAGGATGCGTGAGATAGAACTTAGGTTAGGAATGTGTAAAAGCTTGAGAGTTCTTGTACTTGACAAGTGGAATAAAGTGCGAAGGAAACTAGGCTTTAAGACCCTCAATGAACTATCCGATGATAACATTAATGAAATATGGCAGAAGACTTTAAAAGGGAAAAAAGAAGGGGAAGAACTGGCGAAGGGACTGTCAGAAGAATCTTTGGGGCTACTTGCAGATAGACAAGAGGAACTTTTTGAATTATGCTACCGCTACAAACTACAACACTGTTATGAAAGTCCAAGTAGGAATTTACATTTCCCTGCCATACTCATAATTTTAATGTTACTATGGCTGCTAACCATCTTAGGCGTGTGGCTTCCAAACATGATTAATTGTATTAGTAACGTTAATTGATAAGGAGAAAAGACTTGACTAAACCATCTAAAGTCTTAATAATCGGCTCGGGGCCCATCGTTATCGGGCAGGCGGCGGAGTTTGACTACGCCGGCACTCAGGCGTGCAAGGCGATGCGGGAGGAGGGGGTAATCTCGGTGCTGGTCAACTCCAACCCGGCCACCATCATGACCGATGAGGACATCGCCGATGTCGTTTATATCGAGCCGCTCACCGTGGAGGTGGTCGCCCGCGTTATTGAGCGGGAGCGCCCCGATGGCTTACTGCCCACCCTCGGTGGACAGACCGGACTTAATCTGGCGGTGGACCTGGCTGATGCCGGCGTGCTGGACAAATACAACGTTAAAAGCCTGGGAACACCAATCCAGACCATCAGAAACGCCGAAGACCGCGAGCTTTTCAAGCAACTGCTACTCAAAATTAACCAGCCGGTACCGCCCAGCGCCACGGTCAACACCCTGCCGCAAGCGAGAAAGGTAGCCAAAGAGCTTGGTCTGCCGCTGGTCATCCGCCCGGCCTACACGCTGGGGGGGACGGGAGGTGGCTTTGCCACCACCTGGGAAGAGTTGGAGAAGGCGGTAACCATCGGGCTGGCGACCAGCCCCATCCACCAGATACTGCTGGAACGCTCCGTGGTTGGCTGGAAGGAAATCGAGTACGAGGTAATGCGTGATGCCGCCGATAACTGCATCACCGTCTGTAATATGGAGAATATCGACCCGATGGGAGTGCACACCGGCGATAGCATTGTCGTCGCCCCCAGCCAGACCATGACCAACAAAGAGCACCAGATGCTGCGCACCGCCAGCCTCGAGATTATCCGCGCGCTGGGTGTTGAAGGCGGCTGCAATATCCAGTTTGCCCTTGACACCATGAGCAATAATTACTATGTCATTGAGGTCAACCCCCGTGTCAGTCGCAGTTCAGCCCTGGCCAGCAAAGCCACCGGCTATCCCATTGCCCGCGTCGCCGCCAAGATAGCTGTCGGCAAGCGGCTCGACGAAATCCCCAACCAGGTAACCGGCAAAACCATGGCTTCCTTCGAGCCAGCCCTGGACTATCTGGTGGTCAAGATTCCGCGCTGGCCGTTTGACAAGTTCGCCTCGGGTGACCGGGTTATCGGCACCCAGATGAAAGCCACCGGCGAGGTGATGGCCATTGACCGGAGCTTTGAGGCTGCCTTGCAGAAGGCAATACGCTCCCTGGAATTCGGCAAGCGGTCGCTGCTCTGGGAAGACCCGAAGTGGGAGCGGGGAACCAATATCAACTCCTACCAATTGGAACCTAACGACTTACGACTTTGGGCAATCATGGCGGCACTAAGGAGAGGCATAACCGCCGAAGAACTAGCCGAGCACACCAAAATTGACCTGTGGTTTATCGATAAGCTCCAGAATATTGTCGACATGGAAAAGGAGCTACTGTCGCAACCACTAACTCCCGAATTCCTGCGGCAGGTAAAGCGACTCGGCTTCTCCGATGAGCAGATTGGCACGCTGGCGGATAGGCTCCCCGAGCAAGTGAGGCAACTGCGCCATGACTGGAACATCCGCCCCGTTTACAAGATGGTCGATACCTGTGCCGCCGAGTTTGATGCCGGCACCCCCTATTTCTACAGCACCTACGAAGAGGAGAATGAAGCTGAGCCAATCAAGGAAAACAAAGCGGTAGTCATTGGCAGTGGCCCGATACGCATCGGTCCGGGCATTGAAGTTGACTACTGCAGCGTCCATTCCGCCTGGGCACTCCAGGAGGCTGGTTATAAGAGCATCATGGTAAACTCCAATCCGGAAACGGTCTCCACCGATTTTGACACCAGCGACCGCCTTTACTTTGAAGCCCTGGATGAGGAGAGCCTGCGTGATATCCTGGAAAACGAAGGTGGCGGTAACGATGCCCCACCGTCTATCGTCCAATTTGGTGGGCAGACCGCCATCAACTTGGCCGAGCCCCTCTTCCGCAATGGTATGCCCCTCCTCGGCTCCAGTGCTGAAGCCATTGACCTGGCTGAGGACCGACGCCGCTTTGAGAACTTTCTCAGCGGCTTGGGTATTCCCCAGCCCCCGGGTGCCGGGGTAACTTCGGTAGACGAAGCCCTTAATATCGCCCAACTCATCGGCTACCCGGTACTGGTCCGCCCCAGCTATGTCCTCGGTGGTAGAGCCATGGAAATAGTACATAATGCTACCGAGCTGGTCCGCTACATGAGTCTGGCGATGGAACTGGATACCGGGCACGCCGTCCTGATTGATAAATACCTGCAGGGAAAAGAGGTAGAGGTTGATGCTATCGGTGATGGGGAAACGGTGCTCATTCCCGGAATCATGGAGCACATTGAGCGGGCTGGAGTGCACAGCGGCGATTCCATGGCTGTCTATCCCGGAGTAAATCTGACCAAGTCAGAAATAGAAGCCCTGGTTGATTACACGGTACGGATAGGGCTGGCACTCAAGATTAGAGGCTTGATGAACATCCAGTTTGTTATCATGCCCGGCAATGACGAGCAGGCATCATCAGTCTATGTTTTAGAAGTTAACCCCCGCGCCAGCCGCACCGTCCCGTTTCTCTCCAAGGTTACCGGGGTACCAATGGTCAAGGTAGCGACCAAGGTCATGCTGGGCAAGAGCCTCAAGGAGCAGGGTTATCACACCGGGCTGTGGGAAACACAAAAGTTGATCGGCATTAAAGCTCCAGTCTTTTCCATGTCAAAGCTACTTGGTGTGGACACCTATCTTGGCCCAGAGATGAAGTCTACCGGTGAAGTTATGGGCATTGACACTAACTTTAACGCTGCCTTAGCCAAGGCACTGCTCGCCGTTGGACTGATGCTGCCACCTCAAGGCACCATCCTGCTCAGCATTGCCGATAGGGATAAGCCGGAAGCGCTACCCATAATCAAAAAACTTACCTCAATCGGCTATAAACTCTACGCCACCGAAGGTACTGCCGCCATGATTGAGGCTGCCGGATTCCCGGTAAAAATGATCAGTAAAAAAATAAGTGAGGGGCACCCCAATGTTGTTGATGTTATCAATGATGGGACAGTAGACGGCGTGGTCAATACTATTACCGGAGGTCAAATTCCGCTCAGAGATGGCTTCTACATTCGCCGGGCGGCAGCGGAGAAGCGTATCCCTTGCTTCACTTCCCTTGACACTGTCCGAGTGGCGATTGAGGCACTGGCCAACGGTAACCAAACTTATACTATCCAGCCCCTACCGGATTACCGGGGAAAGGAAGCAGCTTGAAGCAGGCATCAGCCAAAATCATTGAAAACCGCCAGATTCTGGAAAGCTTTTCTCGCACCCGGCGGCGAAACATACTAAGTAGCTGGCTTATCTGGTTAAGATGCCCAGAAATAGCCCGAGAAGCCAGGCCGGGGCAATTTGTCATGGTGTGCTGCGGAGGAGAGTTAATACTGCCACGTCCATTCAGCATCCACCAGGTAAATGACGACCAGATTGCTCTTTGCTATGCCGTCTGGGAAGACGGCAAGGGCACAAACTGGCTAGCCCAGTGCCAAATTGGTGATGCGGTGGAGATATTCGGGCCGCTGGGGAACGGCTTTTCCATTCTTCCCACTTCAGGCAACTTATTATTAGCGGCAGGCGGTATTGGCATTGCCCCGTTACACTTTCTGGCGCAAGAAGCCCTCAGGAGAGACTGCTCGGTAACACTGCTTCTGGGAGCAGCAACAGCGGCTCAGCTTTATCCCAAACCCCTTCTTCCGTCCGGAATCAAGCTGGTTATGGCCACTGAAGATGGAACTAAAGGAAAGCAAAGCATGATAACCGACCTCGTGCCCGATTTTACTAGTTGGGCAGACCAGGTCTTCGCCTGTGGGCCAATGCCGATGTATCGTAATATGGCAGTGCAAAAGCAAAGACTGAAACTTGCCGGGAAGCCAGTCCAGATTTCACTGGAGGTGAGGATGGGGTGCGGGCTTGGTGTCTGCTATGGCTGCACCGTAAAAACGAAAAACGGACTGAAGCAAGTATGCAAGGATGGGCCGGTATTTGATTTAGACGATATCCTCTGGGAGGAACCGGGGAACTTGAAAGTGCGAAACTCCTCTTTTCTGTTATAATCACATATAGATAAAGGAATTATCCAAATGTCGTATGAATGTAGTAGATGTAGCAGGATTGTCGAAAAACTTGTGGCAATTGATGATGCTCAGCGGTCAGCAGAAGATTCAGCAGATTGGAGTGGGGTTCTAGGGATACCATGGCCTTCCATTTACACTGAGTACGTTTGTATCACTTGTGCGCGCGAAATTCTACAAATCACAGATAAAGACCTTATCCGTGAAGAAAGGTTAACAAGTATACAAACTGATTTTCAAATTAGCCTCCTCAAGGGACGATTGGCTCAAGTTATAATCGAAGCGGTTTTTCGAGAATTTGGATACGAGGTTTACCCATATGGGTATGAAAGTAATTTGACAAATATTGTCAAATTCATGAGAAAGGGAAGTGCAAACATACCAGTTAGAAAAATACGAGCCACACCAGACCTCTTCGTTTATGACCGAGAACTTAACGACGGATTTTTACTTGAGATTAAAGCTACTAATACACCTGATGAAACTAAATTCTGGATTTCCAAATGGGTCCTTGACGGATACAATACCCATTGGTCAGAAGCAATACTAATCATATATTGCATACCATCAATGAAAATCTATTGTCGACAAGTGAAGGATATTCCTCTTGAGCAATTACACATTGAGGAATCACCTATTGGTGACCATTTGAATTATGTTGTCAACCTAGAATCTGAGTTTCTCACATTACCAAGTTTCTTTCGCCTGATAGAACCCTCTAGATATCAAGATTTATGCCAGAGAATTAGCAGAGTTTTACAAAATTTCCACTAGCCTGCAGTTGAAGACAGGAGGTGCGTTATGGTCGTCACTAAGCAAATTAGCCTGCAAAGTAAAGGAAATTGTGACCTTATTGACATTACGCCTCAGGTAGCGGAGCAACTGGCTGAGACAGAGATAAATAACGGAACGGTTACCTTATTTGTCGCTGGTTCAACGGCGGGCGTAACTACGATTGAGTTTGAGTCCGGCTTGCTCTCCGATTTCCAGAGTATGTGGGAGAGGAATGTCCCGAAAAACATCTCCTACAATCACGACCGTGCCTGGGGTGAAGGCAATGGATACTCTCATGTCCGCGCTTCGCTACTGGGTGCTTCGCTGGTAGTCCCTTTTAATGACAAAAGATTAACCCTGGGCACCTGGCAACAGATAGTTGTGGTGGACTTTGACAACCGCCCAAGGTCAAGGCAAATTATAGTGCAAATTATGGGTGAATGAGAGATTATTTATTTTGCTCGGTTTGCTCGGTTTGCTCGGTCTCTTCTGACTCTTCTGGCGCAGGTTCCGCCAAAGATGAAGCCTGAGCTTGATTCAGTTTCTGCATCAACCGTGACTTGCGTCGGGCAGCATTATTCGGGTGAATAATCCCCTTCTCCGCTGCCTTATCCAGAGAGCTGATAGCAGCTAATACCGCTTCCCGAGCTGCCTCTAGCTCACCGGAAAAGATGAGTCTTTCCGCCTTGGTGATATTGGTCTTAGTTTGACTCTGAACCGACCGATTACGAAATCGCCTCTTTTCAGCGACACGCACCCGCTTTTGGGCTGATTTACTATGCGGCAATATCTACCCCCTTAGACTAATTAGTATTTCCATAGAGAAAAATTTACTTTCAGATGGCGCCATGCCCTTAAAATCTATCTTTTCCTCGGGAGCTAAGTCAAGTTTTGCCCTCACCTTTTGCCGATGCCTCGTCCCCAATCCGAGTAATACTTATCACGCTTCGAACCGCCTCAATTTTCTTCAAGAGCCGGCTTAACTGGGCTAAGCCCTCTGTTTCCAAGATAAAATCTAAAGAAGTGGAGTGATCGTGATAGTTGGTAGAGCTCAATGAGGTAATGTTAACCTTTTCCTCAGCGACAATAATCGTGATATCACGCATTAGCCCGACTCTGTCCCAGGCTTTAACCTGAATCCTGACCGGATAGAGCGAATCGGTCTTCCCCCACTCCACCGGAACCAATCTATCCTTCTCGTCCTCATGGAGCACATTGTAACAATCCTGACGATGAATGGTTACCCCCCGGCTGCGAGTAATGTAGCCAATAATCTTATCCCCAGGTACCGGATGACAGCACTGGGCTAAATGAGTAACTAAATTGCCAACGCCCAGCACTTGAACCGCTGACGGCACTGGCTTAGGTGGGGTAACTTCCGCCGCCACTTTAGGTGGCTCACGCTGCGCAGCTAGCTTCACCGCAATCTGGTGAGTTGTAATGCCACCATACCCGATCGCTGCCAGAAAGTCATCCAGGTTACTGTAATTAAATAACTCTGCCAGCTCTTCACGCTCAATGGTTATCCCCAGATGTCTTAACTCCTTATCCAGAAGCTGCCGACCACGCTCAATATTTTCGGTCCGCTCCTGTCTCTTAAACCACTGCCGTATCTTTTCCCTGGCGTGAGATGTTTTAGTATAACCTAAGTGAGGGTTAAGCCAATCCCGGCTCGGTCCCTTAGTGCCCTTCGTCGACATAATTTCGACGACATCACCGTTTTTGAGCTCATAACCAAGCGGCACTAACCGGCCATTCACCTTAGCTCCAATGCAACGGTGTCCCAGTTCAGTATGGACCCGATAAGCAAAATCGAGGGGGGTAGACCCTTTGGGTAAATCCTTGATCTCTCCCTTCGGCGTGTAAACAAAAACCTGGTCAATGAAGATATCGGTTTTTACTGATTCCAGAAACTCTTCCGCCCCGCTGAGCTCCCGATGCCAGTCGATTAACTGACGAATCCAGCTTATCCTCTCCTCAAAATGGACGTCTTTCTTTTCGCCTTCTTTATAACGCCAGTGAGACGCCACTCCGTATTCCGCAACATGGTGCATGTCACGGGTACGAATCTGGACTTCCAGAGGAATAGTGCCGAAACACATCACCGCCGTATGTAACGATTGATATCCATTTGGCTTGGGATTGGCAATATAGTCGTCAAACTCTTCGGGCAAAGGGCGCCATAAACTGTGGATAATGCCTACGGCACTATAGCAGTCAGGCATCGCGCCAACCAGTACCCGAAGGGCAAGAAGGTCATGGATATCATCGAAGTGCTTGCCCAGGGCGTCATATCGCTCCATCTTCTGGTATATACTGTAAATATGCTTCGGTCTGCCCGATATGTCGACTCTCAGACCAACTTTTTTAAACTCTTTCTTTAAAACCTCAATCACCTGAGCGATAAAGCTCTCCCGTTGAGTACGCCGGGCAGCCACCAGGTTAACACTTCGGCGATACTTCTCTGGTTCCAGATAGCGGAAAGACAGGTCTTCTAGCTGCCACTTCAGTTCCCATATCCCTAAGCGATGCGCCAAGGGCGCATATATCTCTAAAGTCTCCTGAGCAATACCCTGCTGTCTCTCTGGTGATAGCGCATCCAAGGTGCGCATATTGTGCAGTCGGTCAGCTAGCTTGATAAACACCACACGGAGGTCTTC
>JAUWBK010000002.1 GCA_030605045.1 Dehalococcoidia bacterium | reverse complement strand
GTCGGGCTCACCGACAATCTCCATCAGCGGTACGCCAGAGCGGTTAACATCTACCAGGCTGTAGTCTTCTCCGTCCCGGGAAGTGCGGTGTAATAGCTTGGCGACATCCTCTTCAAGGTGAACGCGAATTATGCCTATCTGCTTCTTTTCCCCATTAACTTCAATAGTGAGCCAGCCGCCGCGTCCAATGGGAGAGTTATACTGTGAAATCTGATAGCCCTTCATCAGGTCAGGATATGGATAGTTCTTACGGTCAAACTTAGTATAATCAGATATCGTGCAGTTCAGGGCCAGAGCCGTCATTACGGTGTATTCTATTGCCTGCTGATTGATGACCGGCAGGACTCCGGGCATACCCAGACACACCGGACAGACATGGGTATTAGGCGGTGCGCTGGCATAATCGGCATTGCAACCGCAAAACATCTTACTCTTGGTCAGCAGTTGGGCATGGACCTCCAGCCCGATGATAGTCTCAAAATTCATCGCTTATCCTTAAATGAGATAACGCATTTAGTATAACAACAATGGTGATGACTGACAAGAAGAATGAATAAAGAGGAGGGATAAATATAAGGGGATAAAAAATGATTTAGTTATGCTATAATGGCTACGGCGGTTTGGGGCTGTAGCTCAGTTGGGAGAGCACCTCCTTTGCACGGAGGGGGTCAGGGGTTCGAGTCCCCTCAGCTCCACCAAGTTTAACGGTAGGCAGAACTACCACCTTCTTCCGTTCATTCTCCGGTGGTACCGGCAACTTGTATTCCACTGTTACCTTATCAGCATCGACAACTATTCTCCTCACAAAAGAGCGTAGAAATGCCTTTCGCTCGGTATTGTCTGCTTCTCCAAGCAATTCTTTAAGATCAGCGACGTATTCCTTTACTGCGCTCATATCAAGTACATGTAAATGATGGAGTATCGTATCGACTTCATCCTGTATCCGGGATTTATCAAGACGGTCTTTCTGAGATTTCAATTCGTGAATGCGTGGAGCGAGTTCATCAAGAGATAACTTGCCCGTTTCTATCGCATCATATAGCCTTCCGAGTCGATTATTGATGTCTTTTTGTTGGGTATCAACTGAATCGATTCTATCTTGGTACTGTTTGAGCTCCTGTTTGATATCCTCGTTAACTAGTTTGACCAGTTCTTTCAGGTTGTTCTCAGCCAACATGACTTCCTTGATTTGTCCCAGTATGGTACTTTCAATCTTCTCTTTGGGTATTAGCCTTCTAGTGCAGGCATCTTTGCCTTCCCGGTAGTTCCGGTTGCACTGATAATAGTAATACTGGTGAGATTTCGCGCTCCTACCGATCATACCCCGACCACATGAGCAATAAAGCAATCCACTGAGTAGGTAGAAGCTTGGGACAGTACGTGGATGGACGGCTTCCGGTCTTCTCGCTTGCATTTTTTGTCTTACCTTGTTAAAGATGTCCCGGGGAATGATGGCTGTCCATGCGTTTTCTACCCGGACCGGCGGGACTCCGCTCTTTATCGAAGGGTGTCCCGGCCTACCGCCCCAAACAAGTGTCCCGCAATACGCTTCATTAGTGAGTACCTGATGGACAGTCACCTTGTTCCAGGGACGACCGTTACCGTTTCGATAGTTGTCCCTATTCAGACTGATCGCAATCTCTTTACAGCCTTTGTCCCGCAATGCCATATCAAAGATCCGTTTAACTAGCTGGACACGTCCCGGATTTTCCCGGTCGGGAGCCAGTTTCCAGCGGGTTTTTGTCCCATCTTTGACCGGGACTCGCTGTATTCCAAAGGGCGGTTTACTCCCGTTGAAGAAACCGCGGGACGCATTCTCTCGCATACCACGCCGGATGTCCTGTCCCAGATTAGCGCTATAGAATTCATCGACGGATTCGATAATACCCTCAAGAAGCTGTCCCACCGGCGAATCATCCAACGGCTCGTTGATCGAAATGACTTTTATACCCCTGCCGCGCAGTAAGGCTTTGTATGTAATAGAGTCCATACGACTACGAGCGAATCGACTGAGTTTCCAGACCAATATCGCTTCAAAGAGAGGTTTCTTGGCTTTGGATAAGACAATCATCTCATTGAAAGCGGGTCGAGACGACGCCGAGCGTCCACTTTCGGCTTCATCGATGAATTCCTTCACGACTTCGTAGCCGTTTCTCACGGCATAGTCCCGGAGACTTCGTAGCTGTCCCGATATGGACAGATCGACATCCTGTTTATCCGACGACACTCTCGCATAGATAGCGGCTTTCATGATCAGCCTCCTTTAATGCTACTATTCCAATCTTTCGCATGCCCGGCATTTCCCGGCAATATAGCCAATGAGGTTAATTTCCTCGAATTCGTCCCGCAGCTCTTTGGTGATTTTCCGAGCGTTAAGATACCTGGACTTAAGGTGCCGAAATTCTTGGGACTGTCCCAGTTGAACCAAGGCTTCTTCCATTGTGTCCACAGTGGGACTACCCATCTGGGACACCCAGGCAAGATGTGTCCCCATACCATGAAGCGAGATATACCCTTCTTTTTCGAGTTTGAGGTTGTGCTCCGGATCCGTTCCATCCGGGACATCCATCGCCCGGTTGACAAAGACTGGAAACAAGATGTCCCCTACTGCTGTAAACAGTACCGGCTTGGCAGGCTTTTTACCGGTTTCCTTGATGACGTCCAGTCCCGTTTTAGTTCGCATGGTTTCGAGCATAAATAGCTTGAATCGTATCATAGTCTCAAGATATTCACCCATTACTTTTTTCCACGTTGAAATACGATCAAGAGGCGATTCCACCCCCATGTGTTCATCAAGGAGTTGCCAACTCACCGAGTCTTCATCATGTAATTCGATGCGGATACCTTCTGGTGTATGAATACCTTTCGATGCTGTGAGGGGAATGTCCTGCCAGTTTCCCATATCATCCTGACGCATTTCGACGTGGGAGCCGGGGACTTCTAAAGCCTGGATAATGTTTGTGACTACTTTTAGAAGTTCGTTGTTATGTCTGGTGAGGACTTGCGTGAGAAGATTTTGCCGGGCAGTGTGCAGATCAGTCTTTTTCCGCGCCTGGCCGAGGTATTTGATTACAGTTCGCGTATCCCGTTTTGCATCTTTGGCGATTTTCTGGATCGTATCCCCGAGTTCGTGTCTCCTGAGCCATTCCCGCATCTCAACTACTGAAACTTTTTCTTTTTTTGGCATTTTTTCTTTTCCTTGATTTCAACATATAAATTATATTCGTATTTGCATTTTATAACAAGTTTTATGTTTTGTCAACGCTTATCTATGCCATTTTATACATCTTGTAATGTTTATTTTTCCGTGATAATCTGAATTTATCGAGATGGGTATCACGTATAAAAAGAGACTGAAGAATACGGGAAAGGAGGATCTCCGCCAGGGGCTACAATGCCTGGCGCATATTATCGCGCAACGATACATCCGTCAGGAGGAAGAAAAAATCATAAAAGTTGTCAAGGAGGAAACCGATGGAAATGATTAAAATCATCAAGGCACTGAGAAGGAATGGTTTGCCAATTCGTGTCATAGCCAAGGTAACGGATATTCCAAAATCGTCCGTACACCGGATCCTATCTAAAATTACCGATATCACACCCTGCGAAAACGATCCAGATGAATATGAAGGGCTGAAGTTTTACTTCGTTCATCTTCCCTACACCTTCTTCTGCCCGGAATGCAGACTCGAACAAAACCATGCCTGGGTATGCGGGGATTGTGGGATGTTAATTCCTGCCACGTGTGGAGAGAATGGTGACTGCGGGAAAGGATTTAATATTAAGGAAATTACCTGGGGACAACGGTGTCAAATCTTTGGAAAGTTGAAGAAATAACAATCATATATTTCCCCTGCTAGGTGCAAGGACGGTAAGTCAAAGACCAGATGGCGTAAGGCTTGCAGGGTGAGGGTTTTTGCCGTTCTGATAAACTCGGTAGGAGGTAAGTGGTTGCAGAAACAAACCGATTTCACTACATGCCCAAAGTGTGGAGTAACCCTACCTGTTAGAAGAAGTGGTCGCAAAAAGCTGAACATCGGTGTCAATAATATTTGTGACGCGCTACGGGTGTGTCGTGACATAACCCTGGCTGCCGAAAAACTGGGGTGCAGTCGGGCTTACATCTACCAACAGCTGGGAAAGCGTGGGATGAGGCCCAGGAAGGTCGTGCAGGGGAAATGACCAAAGCATCTATCTATGTGCGTGTCAGCACAGGCGACCAGGATGTCGCCAACCAGGTACTGGCGCTAACTGAATGGGCCAGGAAACGTGGCTGTGAGGTCGTTGCCATCTACAGCGAAGAGGAGTCTGCCTGGAAGACCGGACATCAAAGGGAGTTGGCTCGATTGCTACAGGACGCAAGGAAACGTAAATTTGACGTCATGTTGGTCTGGGCGCTCGACAGGCTCTCAAGGGAAGGGTCGCTGGCTATACTGTCACTGGTCCATCGGTTAAAGACATTTGGAGTGAAAGTCATATCTTACCAGGAAAGTTGGACCGAAGCACCGGGGGAACTGGCAGAGCTTTTATATGCCTTAACGGGATGGATAGCTAGAATGGAAAGTCAGCGCAGAAGTGAAAGAACTAGAGCCGGATTGGCCAGAGTAGTAGCACAGGGCAAACGTTTAGGTAGGCCACCGGGGTCTAAGGACAGGCGAAAAAGGAAAAGGAAACAAAGATTGATTGCACTATAAAGGTTCCTTTATTGAACATTCTGACGCTTTGTTATCTCAACTTAGCTAAAACCATCTCCCTCTCCAATGTCATAACTACATTCCGCACGCCCACGATTGAAGCTATTCGTTTGAAAATATTACAAAAGTACTATGACTAATTAGCTATTGAAAACAATATAGATTGGAATATAATATGCTTGCCTGACGTGAAATAACCTTAACAAGCATACTGGATTTGGAGTTTTGTGATGAAAAGGGGCACTGGAAACGCTAGATGATACGGCGGTGGCTGGTGCCCTTTTTCATTTGTATTTGACCAGTAATCGATAAGCGTTGGTGCTCTGGACAGTTTGGATACTAGAATACCGTGAAAAGAAGGAGATAACAGACTGCGGGAACGATCAATTTTACATGGTGGAACCTTCAAAACTTCTTTGACGTCGATGACGACCCGATCTCCAAAGATTTCGAGTACACAGAAGCGCAAGGCTAAACACAAGAGGTGTTCGAGGCGACAAAAGCGGAACTAGCCAAAGTATGGACGGCTCTACATAGTGGTGTCGGATCGGCTTGTTGGCTGTTGCAGAAATTGAAAAAGACCAGCTGCTGGAGGAACTACTTGCCATGATGGTAAATCCCCACCTGAAAGTATTAAAAGATCCGAGCGGTACGAATGATCTTCGTGGAATTGATGTTACAATGGCGTATGACAACTAAAAACTAACTGCTACCTATCCTATTCTAGAAAGGAGGCAATTATGAAGTATGAAGAGTATTGATGAAATTCGTCGTATTAAGAGAGAAGTCGAGGGGGAATTGCTAAAGCTACCTGGTGTGAACGGAGTGGATGTAGGTTACAAGTATATCGGAGGAAAGAAAACTAATGTAATAGCTATTCGTGTTCTAGTCAAGGAAAAAAAAGAAGTCTCAGAAGAGAATTATGTACCTAAGGAGATTCGAGGAGTTCCAACAGATGTAATTGAACGAAGTTTTAGATTGCACACTTTTTAGGTGATCAGGTTTGAATTGTTTTCCGCTCAGGTTTAAGGAGCCGTTCTCAAGGACTAGATTAACAGAATTCGACTATTCTACTTGTTTTGTAATTAGGTCAGGAAGATACAAATCAATAATGTGAAAAAAGGAGAAACACTATGAAAACCATTGATGAAATCAGACCGATCAAACAGGCCGCAGAAACCGATATATTGAAACGACCTGGGGTAACAGGCGTTGACATCGGCTACAAATATGCTGAGGGCAAGAAGACCGATAAACTCGCCATTCGTGTGTATGTCGAAAAGAAGAAGGTTGTTCCTGCAAATGAAAGAATTCCCAAAGAAATACAAGGTGTGGAGACAGATGTAATCCAGCGTAAGTTCGTACTACACCCACGACTAGTACGAGTTGCTGATCTCGAGCTTAAAGCTGACACCAGCAACTATGATCCTTTGCAAGGTGGCATTAGCATCGGCCCATGTCGTTCAGTCTATTTGGATGCCACAGAGGCTGCATGCCACGGGGCACCAGGTCCCGGGTGGTATGTATTTGTCGGCACGCTGGGTGCATTCGTCAGGGACAATACCTCCGGAGCTGAGATGATGCTCAGCAACTTCCACGTGATGTGCGTGGACGACGGATGGAGTGTAGGGGACATAATGGCTCAACCCAGCCGAGTGGATGGTGGTAACTGTCCGGCTGACGTGGTGGGTGCGTTGCAACGAGCTTCCCTAGGTGGGCAGGTGGACTGCGCAGTTGCCAGTCACACTACGCGTGGCTATCACTGCTCGATCGTAGATATCGGCACAGTTACAGGAACTGCTTCAGCCACTGCGGGCATGGCAGTCCGCAAACGGGGTCGTACAACAGGGCTAACCTACGGCACCGTTGATACGATCGATCTCACTGTGACCATTGACTATTGCAATGGCCTGGGGTCGGTGACTCTTACTAACCAGATCGGGATCTGTGTGGATCCGGCGCAGAGCGCAAAGTTTGGTGATTCCGGCGATTCAGGCTCGGTTGTGGTTAATGACACACTTCAGATGGTTGGCTTATACTTCGCCGGCAGTACCGATGGATCGTGGGGTGTGGCCAATCCGATCCAGGCCGTGCTTACTGCTCTAGATGTCAGCATCTGTGTGACCAAGAAGTTCGAGCCTGAACCGATCAAGAAACTCGAGCCCGAACCGATCAAGAAACTCGAGCCTGAACCGATCAAGAAGTTCGAGCCCGAACCACCCAAGAAGTTCGAGCTTGAACCACCCAAGAAGTTCGAGCCTGAACCACCCAGGAAACTCGAGCCTGAACCACCGATCAGGAAGTTTGAGTCTGAAGGCTTTCTACCTGGCCAGCCTCCTGGTTCTACTGGTCCCATCGAGGATCGTCTGGCTCGCATAGAGGCTGCGGTTGCCCAATTAGCTCATTTCATCAGTCAGGATTTGCGTCCTGAGGTGGGAAAAGCTCCCCTCAGATACGAAACTGATAAAGGTCAACGCTAAGCAGATGGTAGTCCCCCTCTTCGGTTTTGTTGACACCAAATTATGGTTGCTGAGCAGGTTTCAGGCACTGAAATTGCCCTATTTGGGTAAATACTGGGTTTTTTATGTTGTTCTTTCTCGTTCGAGGTAAACAATACTCTACAGGGGGACTACCAAGGAGACAAAGGATAACAATTATATCGATAGAATGGACTACTAGTTAAGTCTGCTAGGTTTTTGCATAAGGGGGTTGGGACCAAAACGTGCTACTTGGACGCTGTCCCCCTGCAATCTGTGGCCCAATAGAGGCTGTTTAAATGTGGCTCGTACTATGTGCGTCTAACGATATATCCGCTCTCTGGGCATACCAGGGTCTGAAAAAACGTGGTCTCGAACCACTTGAGTTGGTGACGACTGAGACCCTAGCATACGGTGTACGCTGGGAGCATCGATTGGGAGCTGATGGAGTTTACATTGACATCACTCTGGCCGATGGCCGCAGAATCCGCAACAAAGACGTGCGTGGAGTGCTCAATCGGTTTTTATCCGCGCCGTCCGAGAGCTTGCTTTTGATTCACCCATCTGACCGCGACTATGTAATACAGGAACTTCACACATTCTTCCTGAGCTGGCTCTATACCTTGCCTCAACCTATGTTAAACAGGCCTACGCCACAGGGCCTATCAGGTCAGTGGCGGCACGTGTCAGAATGGCTTTGTCTGGCGTCAAAAGCAGGGTTACCGACACCGAACTACAAACAGTCCAGCCACTACCTCACCAATGAAATGAGTGGAGCAACAAGGATTGTGCCAATCGGTACAGTAGTGAACACAATCATCGTCGTTGATGGGTACGTGGTCGGTGCATCTGCTCACCCCCATATACTAGAAGGTTGCCAACGCCTTGCCGAACTTTCCAAGACCGCACTGCTCTGTGTCGAGTTCGCAACGGGACCAGAGGACAATTGGACATTCGCCGGTGCTACAACCAATCCTGATCTTAGGCTAGGCGGGGAGGCGTTATTGGATGTGTTGACACGCGTGCTAAAGAGCGAATCGGAGGGAAAATGATGATTCTCCTATGTGGTATTCCCTCTGAACCATCACTTGCACTGGTGATTGAACAGTTGAACAAGCTCAATGTGCCCCATGTTGTATTCAACCAGCGTCACTTTGCAAGTATGGAACTGGAGTTCGAGATAAATAATGGCTGGGTGGAGGGATGGATGCAGTTAGAGGGTCGGAGCTATCGCCTTGAGCATTTTACTGGTGTCTATACGCGGTTGATGAATTATCAATTTCTGCCAGAGCTTGAGAATGAACCGCCAAACTCACCAAAGCGACTATGGTGTCACGCCCTACACAATACACTAATGCGCTGGTATGAGATCGCACCAGCCCGTGTCCTCGGCCGAAATGCAGAAGTAGGGTCTAATTTCTCAAAACCTTATCAAGCGCAGGTCATCCTTGAGCATGGCTTTGCAGTGCCGGAGACTCTTATTACCAATGACCCAGATATTGTCCTCGCATTTCGCATGCAACACAAACGGATTATCTATAAGTCGATAAGCTGTGCTCGTTCCATCGTGCAGACTCTGGAAGATAAGGACTTAGAGAGGCTAGAACGTATTCGTTGGTGTCCAACCCTATTCCAAGAATTTATAGAGGGCACCAACGTTAGGGTGCACACTGTAGGCAACGAAGTTTTTGCGACTTCCGTCAGCACTACTGCAACCGATTATCGATATGCGTACCTGCATGGAGAACAAGAAGAATTGAAAGCGATAGAGCTTCCCCAAGAACTTGCCGAGAGATGTGTTGAGCTTTCCCAAGTGCTTGGTCTGGAATTCGCCGGCGTTGACCTGAAAATTACGCCTGATGATCAAGTTTATTGTCTTGAGGTTAACCCTGGCCCAGCCTTCAGCTACTACGAGTATCATACCAGACAGCCAATCGCCAAGGCTGTAGCTAAATATTTATCAGGAATTGGCTAATACGCTTGTTAATGATCAAATTTAAGGAGGCGAATATGACTGGCCGAAAGTCACCAAGTTCACATGGCGAAAGGGAAACCGGTAGTTTTCAGGATGTGGTTGATGAATCAGAGGTTTTCTCCCCGCCAAAAGCCTCTGGGGAACCTCTAGCTGAATATGTGGGTCGCATACAAAAATCAGAAGATCAAGATAAATTCCTGTTACTAATGCCCTCCAGCAACGAATGGGGAGAGTTGGCATTAGAGATGAATATAGACGAAGTTCAAGAATTTAAGCTAGTATTTGAGGATAGTGCTGGTCGGAAAACATACAAGGTATGGGTTCCATCAGATTCTGCACTGAAACTGGTTTTCCGGGCATCAGATCTTCCCTCCAGTATTCTTATGGAGAAAGATTCAATTAGAAAACACGAGCCGATCGCTCCCTGGAGATATGATCTTGGGCGACAATATGCCCCCTATCAATATACACAACAGGCTCCTGGACGACAAGCACAGTATGATCATCCCACACAATATGGGCAGTATACTCCCAGTCAATACATGCAGCATGAAACCAGTCAATACACCCAATATGCACCCAGTCGATATACTACGCAATATGGTCCCACACAATACGGACAATACACACCCAGTCAATATATGCAGCATGAAACCAGTCAATATACGCCGTATTATCCTAATCAATATGTACAATATGATCCCGCACAATACGGGCAATACACACCCAGTCAATATGGCCAGCAAATGCCCCTAGGAAGTTCCGGATCTTTTGTCCCTACAACACCATGATGGTAAACACCAAGAGATTATGATTGGAAGTAATGCGATCAATTGGTTCTGCTCCTTCCATATAAGGTAGTCAGGGAGGATTTATTGAAACGTGTTCTGTTAATGAATATGCCTTTTGCTGAAGTAGTGTATCCTTCATTAGCGCTTGGATTATTTAAGACGAGACTTCAAAATGAAGGTATTCCTTGCAATGTCGAATACTTAAACATCCTATTTGCCGAAATGGTAGGATGGGAAAACTATTCTACTATTGGACAGATGACGGCCCTTTTTGCTGGTGAACAAATGTTTGCCCACGCGTTATTCGGTGATTATATACCGGATGACACACAATATTACACTGATGTTGTATTGAAGGTATCATTGGATATGCAATATCGACTACAACAAATGAAAACCCAAGTGATTCCCTTCCTTCAGTACTGTTTGGAGAGAATTCCATGGTATTCATACGATGTCATTGGTTTTACTTCTCTCTTTGAACAAAACCTCCCAAGCTTAGCACTGGCTTATCAAGTAAAGTGCCATTTTCCAAACAAAATCATAGTATTCGGCGGCGCAAATTGCGAAGACATAATGGGATTGACTATGCATAGATGCTTCCCTTTTATCGACTATGTTTGTTCTGGAGAGGCTGATGACACTTTTCCTGAGTTAGTTAAACGTTTCACTTACGGTCATCCTATTCATGATTTACCTGGTCTAGTCTATAGGTATAAAGGGGAATCAATCTACACTGGCGATGCTCCAAAGATTCATGACCTTGATTCTTTGCCATTCCCAAACTACGATGAATACTACCAACGTTTACGGAATAGTTCTCTACCTCTCGGGGTTAATCCTTATCTTCTTTTAGAAACCTCACGAGGATGCTGGTGGGGAGAAAAGAGGAAATGCACATTCTGCGGTTTGAATGGTAAGAACATAAAGTTCCGCAGCAAAAGTGCACCACGTATTATTGATGAGATTTTACACTTGATCCAACGATATAGACAGTACAATATCAACTTTATTCAAGTAGTAGATAATGTTCTAAATCCCCGTTACTTTGATGATGTCTTGCCCGAAATTGCAAATATGAACTTAGACGTGCGATTTTTTCTCGAAGTTAGACCAACTCTCCAAAAACACCAAATAAAAATTCTTTCAGATGCCGGTGTTACTCACATCCAAGCTGGTATTGAAAATCTAAGTACTCATATTTTAAAACTAATGAGAAAAGGCACTTCTTCTCTCCAGAATATCCAATTACTTAAGTGGTGTAAACAATATGGGATATTGGTTGACTGGAATATGATCTTCGGTTTTCCTGATGAGGTACCAGAAGATTACGCCAGATGCCTCGAGTTAGCAAATATTCTTACCCATTTGAATCCACCTACAGTTTCTGGACCATTACGTATGGATCGTTTCAGTCATAATTTTGATAATGCAGATGTATTGGGATTTATTAACCTAAGACCATTAAGAAATTACAAATACCTCTATCCATTTGATGAAGATACTCTACGTGATCTGGTTTATTATTTTGATTACGATTATCAGGAAAAGAATAATAATGGTGGATTTTATTTTCCTCTAACAAAGCAAGTATGTGATTGGAAGAGTAGACAAGATCAATTGTATTCCCAAAGCGTGAATGATCAGCTTATGGTATATGATAGTCGACCAGTAGCTGCCTCAACTCAAATCGTTTTGAATGGCATTCGCAGATATATTTACGAATACTGTGATAGGATAAGGAGTATCAAACAAATCAAACGATTGCTCAAAGAAAGCCACCGAGTGAATTTGAGTGAACATCAGATAGAAATGATCCTTGATGAATACGTAGGAAAAAAGCTAATGGTAAAAGAGAATAATCTGTATCTAAGTCTGGCAATTATGACATATACTCCTGAATTTGAAATACGAAAAACGAAGACGGCTACTTCTTTTTGAAATAGTTTAAGCTCTAAAAAGTAATATGCATATCAAAATCATAAGTTTTTGTAAACACATTTAAAAAATTGTGACCTGCTCCATGTTATTGTACCTGACCTGCCCCCATTAGTTGTACCAGTTCTTACGTCGTTGTCATAGTTAAAATAGCCTCAGGTGCCGGTGGTGTCATAATTGGAGTGACTCAAGATCAAGCAATTAAGGCGCTTGAGTTGGTGACTGAACTGGAGAATAACCGGGAACGCTTGGATGCATTGCTCAGTGAAGCCGAGAGTTTGCACCCGCGGGCAAGTGCACTGCAGGAGGACGTAGAGCGCCTATTGTATGCGTCAGGTCTGGTGGGTAAATGTGACTTTTTAAGCGAATAGAAAGGGGCACAATTAACCAAAATGTATAGTTATCTGCTGCGGATTATAAGTATATACAAAGTCGAACCCGCTCGAAAAGGCGGCTAGATTTTGAAATGAAGGGAGAAGGATTATGAAGGAAGATATCCTAGAGCAAATCGCGGCCGACTACCTAAACCTGAATGGCTATTTCACGCGAACTAACATTAGATATCGACCCTTGGAAACCGACCCGGAGTGGAATGGTAGACAGGACGGTGTGCATAGCGACATCGATATCGTCGGCTTCAATCCGCTCAAGTCACCTCCGCAACGAGTTGTTGTGGTAAATTGTAAGAGCTGGCAGGATGGCTTTTGGGCACAATGGGAAATCGAGATGATAGCCGATCATAATCGTATGGTTTCAGGTAGGGAGCGATGGCGCGCCTATCGCGAACTCGCATCACCCAAGTGGGCACGCGCATTTCGCCTTAAGATTGCTGAACTTACGGGGGAGTCAAAATTCGAACACTGGATAGTTTGTACGAGGTTCCGTGACCCGGCGAAGGAACAAGCCTGGATTAAGAACACCGAATTTCGCAGGAATCTCACACCCCATTTGCGTATTGTCTCGCTTGATACGATATTCCGCGAAACCGTGCAGAAGACTGGTACTACACCAGCAAACAGCGAGGTAGGTCGTCTAATTCAACTACTGAAGGCTGCCCTTCCGGAGTCCTTTAGCTAAAGGGTTGCTTACCAGAAAGGTTCGGTTTTTATTTTGTGGTCTCACGCCTAGCCTTTAGGCGTGTAATTTGGCGGACCTTTTTATATATGCTGCCACCGGCGGTGGCACTCGTATTGTAAGACAATACAAATTGGCTGAATGTTATATTCACAGGCGTATGGTCTCACCTCTCTATTCTGGGCATTGACAACCACACACCTCATAGAATACCTGATTCACTAACAACAGGCATATTGTATGGGTACTTTTTGAGGTGTACAATATCATGGGATAACTAATATAAAGGTAGAAGTCATGGACTGTCCACACGAACAATGTAGAAATAGTTTGAGAGCTTGGAATGCTGCGGTAAATTTCACAAATCCAGCCCTTTCCGTAAAGCATGCCGTTGATACTAACTTAATTAACCCTTCTAAAACTATATTAGAGTTTGGTGCTGGAAGCCTTCGCAATGCCCTATATGTAAAAAACATATTTCCCAGTATTGTATATAGTGTTACTGAAAAACAGGAGTGCATAGACAGATTTACCAGCAATTACGATGAATTCAAACGAAAAGGTGGAAGAATAATTAAAAATCATCTTGACGAACTTGATTATGATATTCTAGTATGCACTTTTGTGCTTGAGACTATTTGTCCTTCCACTCAGAGAATCAGCCTTCTACAAACCTTAAGTAAGAGGTTAACTAGAAATGGCATGTTAATTGCTTCCTTCAGAGGGTATTCTGGAATACAAGGCTCAAAATATATGATGTGTCCAGCAAAAGAGGGATTTATAACGCCTAGGAAGACCTTTGTGAGAGGCTATTCAATTTCAGAAGTAAAGCTTTTTTTAACACAGGTTGGGTACACTGAGATTGAAACGCTTCAAAAATACAAGGTTCAGTCACCTCAAAATATTCACATCTCTGCGAGATATAGGAATGCAAATTAACCGAGGTTGGATAGAAAGGTTCTATCAGGAATGTGGGAGAGAGGTCTCTCGCATATAATGTTTTTAACCATACAAACAACTGGGGTATTACACTTGCAACAGGTATAGTTGCTATTGCATTCATTGCTTCAATTGATACTACCGGGAGCCAAGTGACCATCAAATATCCGAATATGGCCTATTGGTTTGTGGTGATAATTGCATGGATTATTATGACGAGATTTTATGTACGTTCGTGCCTTGCCCTTGTAAATATGTATAGATGGAACACATTAATATATGCAGCAAGCAAAATATTATCACTTCCAGAAAATGACCCTAATTTGCCCGTTTTTGAAAGAAATTTTGCCAGAAAAGTCAAAGCTTATTATTATGAGTGGCGAAGCCCAATTCCTAGGAGCAAGCTGGTTTGGGAATGTTTTAGGCTCATTTACATATGGTTTTTCGCAATTCTAATCGGCTTAATAATATGGGGGGGAGTAGTACTTTATGATATGGAAATACTATGGATAGGTGGTATCCTGCTGTTCCTCTTCCCTACCGGATGGGAGATATATTCCTTCCTGAAATATCGTAGCTTTAAGTATCAATCACTTGATTTAGAGGATGAACCAGAAATCACAAGTGTATGGCTTGAAGCTGGGGAGGAGACTCTTCCTGCTGAGGTAGCCGAAGAACAAACACGCAATGGTTTATTAAAAAAATACATTGTTTCACAAGCTCTCACTTACTTCGTTTTTGGCCTTTTATCAATACTTGCGTTTGGTTTAGCAACATCAAAAAGTATGCCTGTTGTTGATTATGAAAATATACTAGACACTGCCAAGAATCTAATCCAATGGTTATTTCCTTGGTTGTTAGTAGTTATTGGCGGTCTAGCTATAGCGTGGTCTCTAGTCCTGTTTATTGCTCCATTTCTATGGAGAAAGGTTGAAAGAATGCATGAAAACACATTTAAACGTTATCAGCGTTGGAGCACCGTCTTCTATTGGCCTGCTTTAATTACAGTTTTCGGCATTAGTTTCGCAAATATTTTGACAGACATGATACGTGCAGGTATGCAAGAATACTATCTTCTAATCATATACGCTTTGGCCATGCTAGTATTAATAGGGCTTCTCTTGCATCAGTGGCGTTCATCTGTTTAATTACATTATTCTAAGAATCAAACAATCAGCCAATTTGTGTAACAGGGTAATATGAGGCTTCCTCTAATCAAACGGAACAGACTTTTGTTGTCCAAATCCAACGGCCTGAGTTTTTCACAGTTGCTAATCCCCGTATGTTCATTATAAACTAATCGATCATGAGTCCGAAAATATACTGGCAAATTGATATTAGGAGTTAAGCAAAATGGGAAAGCTCGATAAAAAAGTTGCGATTATTACCGGCGGTGGTACTGGAATTGGTCGAACCATTTCCCTTACGTTTGCCAATGAAGGGGCAAAGGTGGTAGTAGGCAGCAGAAATATCGCCAATCTGGCGGAGGTAGTCAAGGAGATCAAACTATTAAGGCGGCAGTCTCTTGCCATAGCTACTGATGTCGGTGTTAAGCAACAGGTGGAGAATATGGTAGACCAAACGATGCATGAATTTGGCCGAATAGATATTCTGGTTAATAACGCTGGTATCCTACGCGCCACCGGGATAATGGATACCTCAGAGGAGGTTTGGGATGAGGTAATGGATATCAATCTTAAAGGGGTGTTCCTGTGCACTCAGGCTGTGGCCAAGTATATGATAAAGCAGCAGGACGGCAAGATAATCAATATTGCTTCGATTTCTGGGCGTGGTGGTGGCCTTGATGATGGTCCCAGTTACTGTACATCTAAGGCGGGTGTGATCCAGTTGACCCAGAATGCCGCCTTTGAATTGGGGCCCTATGGTATTAATGTTAATTGTATTGCTCCGGGTCTGATCATAACTCCCATGGTTTACGGTGGTGGAAGAACACGGGAGGAAGTTCAGGCATATCTCGAAGGAAGGAAAAGCGCCACAGTTCTTGGTAGGTTAGGTGAACCGGAGGATATTGCTAAAGTGGCCTTATTTCTAGCTTCAGAAGACTCCTCTTTTATTAGCGGGCAGACTATTCCTGTGGATGGGGGAAGAACGAATCGAATGTAAACAGACCATCAAGCTGTATCTTGGATAGTAGTAAAATTACTCTACTTCAACAAAATGGACAATCGTTACGCAGTCAAACAATTCAGGCAATTGTCAACTTGGGTTCAGGCTGTCACGCTTCAGGTCGCGGCTGTTTATTATTGCTTTTTCTCTCTTATGCGAGTTTAAATATTGCGCCTGTCTATAATAGTACTGTCCATTACACTTAGCAGGCGAGATAGGCCTCCAGGAATATCTGCTTTCTCTACCCTTAACTTTATCTTCATGTGTAAGTTTGCTGGCTGATCGACGGTCGCCATTTCCAAAGTTCCAGCCGTGACTAATAAAGTCACGTATCCTTTTGACAGCCGGTCTCCCACTTCCGTATCCGCTGAGCTTAAAGCCATTTCTGTATTAGGAACCTGTATATCAGTAATCTTAACGCCGAATTCTATATCAGCATCCTTGACCTGAATAGCAGGAATCGGCACTAATGTAAGTGTTGGAACTTCAACCTCACCAGTCTTCTCGCTCCCATCTTCTCCTCTCATCTTATAGTCAAACTTAACCGTCTTGAAACCTACGCTTTGCACGAATTCCATCGTTGCTTGAGCGGCTTGAACCCCACCTTGCACGAGTGCAACTAATGGAGCACCTATAATCTGATGAAGGGGTAGGGATTGAATCTCACTTATTTGACGTGGCATATTCTCTCCTCGCAATTGAATAATTCTGAATCATTCAGGAATTAATCGTCGGATGATTCTTTCATCTTTTTGTTCAACCTGCGACCAGGTGTAATTGCGCATAGACGTGGTGAGCTTTATAGAAGACAGTGCTGCCTCTGGAACCTCTTGGAGTTTATCCGTAGTTACATCAACCTCGATACTATAGTCCTCCGCCGCACTTCTGGCGGATTCGATTTCAACACGCATAGCCTCAAGATCAGACTTCATTCTTGTGGTTACTGCTGCTTTGACCGGTCCTGAGAAGTCGCCATCCTCCAAAAAGGAAGCAATTTCCGGTTTCCGGTAAATCGATCTGTCCACAGCCTCTCTCACGAAATCCAGTAATGCGTCAACATCGAGAAGATTATTCTGTTTGTCTATCAAACCGTAGACATTTGATTCAAAGCAGTCCAGAATCTTCGTTCGTAAATCGGAGCGGAATTCAGCGGTACTAAAGTTGTTAATTGTCTCCAGCCAGCTTGGATTAGCTTGAGCGGTAGGGGTACTGGTAAGGCCATCAAATATAGAGTTCACAAGGTGCTCGCTGCAAGGGTCGAAAATGCCCGCGGTCTTAGCGTTCTTTGCCGTAGTGCTAGCCGGATCAGACTCGATTTTTGAAATAGCAAATCGTAGATCTATGGTTACTTCATTTATTTCTGAACGAGGAACCGGGAAGATTCTCAGTAGCGAGTCTTGCTCGTAATAACGGCTTATATCTCGGGTGTATAAGTCAGATGTTAGTCTTGCCTGCGCTATATCTCGTAATATTGCTCCGATAACTTGATTGAGTTGAGCCATTTGAATATCCCTTTTCCTAAAAGATTTTCAGCATTTAGCACTTCAATTATAAGCCCATTCGTGTCGTTGTGCAATGAGGCCACAGAACGCTATTTTGTTACCTCAGCTACATAATCTCCATTCAGGTGGTCTCGAACCTGTGACACCCTGATTAAAAGTTAGGTGATCAGACTGAATTGGAGCTGAAAAGTTCTGCCTATTGTAACCCCGGCTCCACCATAGTGGACGGAGAAAAACGTGAAGATAGCTATTGAAGGATTAGGCTGGGCTCACACTGAGTGTTGGAATAGTGAATTAGGGCAAATGAAGCAATTAGGAAAGGCTATTGATAAGGTGCGAAGGAAATAATAAATTTTAGTGCAATGGTCTTCTCTGTAATCTCACTATTCTCCCTAGGTAACAAAACAAGCTTTTGTGAAATGCTGGATAGCTTGAACTGAAGTTTTCATCAGCAAACTATCCTAATCTAACGGTCTTACCATGCGGGGATGGACAGAAAGCGCCCCACCATCTACAGCTATCACCTGTCCGCTTATATAATCGGATTCCGGAGAAGCAAGGAATAAGACAGCGTTTGCGATATCCTCTGGTGTTGCCGGCCGTTTTAATGGAATTCTCTCTACACCTTCGAAAACGTCGGGACGTTCCTTAAATACTGACTTAACCAACTCTGTTATGGTTAAGCCCGGACTTACTGCATTAACGGTAATATTGTGCTTTCCCCACTCTACAGCTAACACCTTGGTGAGTTGAACAACGCCGCCTTTACTGGCACTATAGGCCAAAAGCCCAGGTGTACCTGTATGCGCCGCCAGGGAGGTGATATTGATAATCTTGCCACGTTTCTGCTCGACCATATGTCTGGCCACCGCCTGGCTGCACAAAAATTGACCTTTAAGATTGGTGTCGATAGTGCTATCCCACTGTTCCTCATCCAATTCTAGGGATGGTGTTAACTTAGCAATACCAGCATTATTTACCAGAATGTCGACCTTTTGAAAACTCGCCAGTGTCTCTTTAACTAAATTGTTTACCTCGTCTCTTTTGGACACGTCAGCCTTTATCGGTAATGCTTTCCCTCCTTGCGCTTTTATCTCATCGGCTACTTTTGACGCTTTATCGAGGTCAATGTCATTTACGACAACCGCGGCGCCTTCTCCGGCCAGTGTTTTGGCAATCGCCCGCCCAATTCCCTGACCGGCTCCGGTTACTATGGCTATCTGACCTTCTAATCTCATTTTTTATTTCCTCCTTTTTATTTCTTTCCTTTATCGAAACCCCAGTACTCAGGCCCGAAGTCGCGAGTGCCGCTTAATCCACCATCTACCACGAGGCAATGTCCCGTGATATAGTCAGACTCGCTTGAACTCAAAAATAGCACTACCGGCACTATTTGTTCTACCTTACCAAATCCTAGTGGAACTTGTTTGGCAAGCTTTTCTCCCAAAGGGCTTTTTCGAAGGGCCTCATTGATAGGAGTAGCAAAAAATCCTGGTGCGACACTGTTGACGCATATTCTATATGGAGCAAATTCTAAGGCCCAGACCTTAGTCATGCCAATCAATCCAGCTTTGGAAGCTGTATAGGCCGATGATACGCAACCTACGACACCAGCGACTGAAGCAATGTTGACAATCTTGCCGTAATTTCGCTCCATCATATACGGAATCACTGCCTTAGCAACGAGAAAAGGACCCTTGAGATCAACAGCCGTCATTTTATCCCATGTTTCTTCTTTTGTATCGAGCAAACCTTGTCGCACGTTGATTCCGGCATTATTAACGAGGATATCTATTTTGCCAAATTCTTCAATTGCTGCCTTCGCCATTCCTATAACATCGGCATCACTAGTAACATCTGTTTTAATAGCTATGGCTTTTCCCCCGGAATTTAGAATTCCAGATACAGTTTCTTTGGCGGTGTCTATGTTAATATCCGAGCAAACAGCAGACGCGCTTTCCTCTGCGAAGGCATAACACAATGCGCGACCCAGCCCTGAACCACCTCCAGTAACGATTGCTACCCTATCAGCAAACCTATTTCGTTCCATTTTGAAAATCCTCCTTTTGCACTGCTTTACCGTGATTATATCATGTTGACCTTACTACCTGATTAGGGAATACCTTTCACTCCCCTTTTAGGCAGTCCTACCCACTTTGAGGCGCTTTAATTATTTTTAAGGTTATTTCACCTAAAGATACTTTAATAATAGTTTTATTTGTGTAATTGTCAATAGGCTTTGCTAGAGTTATCATTAAAAGCGAGAAATTAGGGCTAATTAGAAGTTGTGGTCAGTATTGGCAAAATCCACTGGTTGTGGTATAAAATGTCTTTTGGTGTAGCACTGCAAAGAACACGAGGTTGAGCTTTTATGGGGCTACAGAAAGTAAAAAGTATCCTTCCGGCGGGGAGTTACTATTTCTCCGGAGACGAAGCCGTGGCTGAGGGTGCCATTGCGGCACGGTGTGGCTACTGCGCTGGCTATCCGATTACTCCAGCCACGGAAACCCTGGAGAGACTCTCGATTAGATTCGGAGAAACTGGCGCCGTATTCATGCAAATGGAGGATGAGATTGCCTCTATTTGTTCCTGTATCGGGGCATCGTGGGCGGGGGCAAAAGCGTTGACGGTTACCTCGGGGCCTGGTTTTAGTCTCATGCAGGAGGGGATTGGCTATGCGGTGTTTACGGAAACGCCGGTGGTAATTGTTGATGCACAGAGAACTGGCCCCAGCACCGGGCAGGCTACCCGAGTCGGTAGCGGGGACATCATGCAGGCCAAATGGGGCTCACACGGGGATTATCTAATCATCGCCCTTTCGCCATGGTCGGTGCAGGAGCTATATGACCAGACAATTATCGCTTTCAATCTTGCCGAAAGATTTCGGGTTCCGGTGTTGCTCATGGCGGAAGAGGCGACCGCCCATCTGCGGGAGAGAGTGCAGGTCAGTGGGGAGGTGGAGCTGTTTAGTCGCGAGAAAAAAGCGGGGGCACCTCCCTTTGGTACCAGAGAGAATGACGGAGTGCCACCAATGCCTGCCTTCGGTGAAGGAGAGAAATTGCTGGTGACTGGCTCCACGCACGATGAACATGGCCTCAGAAGAATAACTCATCCCGATATTCATGAAAAGTTGGTTACTCGGCTACACAATAAAATATTGCATCATGGTCAGGAAATTATTCAGTATGAAAATTACTATTTAGAAGATGCCACCGTGGTCGTTGTTTGTTACGGCTTTACCGCCCGAAGTTCACTGTTCGCGGTGGAGAGAATGCGAGAAGAAGGTAAGCAAATCGGGATGATACGATTGAAGACGCTTTGGCCCTTCGCTAATGACGTAATCAGAGATATCGGGTCGAGGGTAAAGAAGATATTAGTTCCGGAAATGAACCTGGGGCAGGTTGTCGGTGAGGTAATGAAATACGCCTCTTGTGAGGTAGTACCCTATAACCAAGTGAACGGAGAAATTATTCACCCGAAGACAATTACGGAACAACTGAGGAGGCTTGGCTAGTGGTCAGGGAATTGGAGAAGTATTTGCGGCCGGGAATCGGTATCACCACTTATTGTCCCGGTTGTGGTGAGGCTATCTTGATGGGGCTAATTTTGAGGGCCATCGATGAGCTCCAGCTAAATATGGATGACATGCTGTTTGTCTCGGGCATCGGTTGTGCGGCGTGGATACCAAGTCCTTATTTCAATGCGGATACTCTTCATACTCTGCATGGCCGAACCATTGTTTTTGCCACTGGCGCCAAGCTGGTTAATCCGAAACTAAAAGTAATGGTGATCAGTGGTGATGGCGACCTGGCTGATATTGGTGGGAATCATCTTATTCATGGCGCGCGTCGGAATATCGACCTCACCGTCATCTGCGCCAACAACATGAATTACGGAATGACCGGTGGCCAGGTTTGTTCTACCACACCATTGGGGGCTCTGACCATGACCACACATCAAGGTAATCCCTTTTGTCCCTTTGACCTATGTCAGCTGGTGAAGGCGGCCGGTGCGGCCTATGTCGCCAGATACGCCGTGACCCAACCCTTTGCCATGATAAGAGGTATTAAGAAAGCATTGCAAACTGAAGGCTTTGCTTTCGTTGAAGCGGTGACACCATGTCCGGTTCAGTTTGGGAGGCGGAACGAGCTTGGTCGGCCGGCCGATATGCTTAAAGATTTAATGGCTAAATGCGTGATGAGGGAAAAAGCCGAAAAACTAAGTCCCGAGGAATTAAAGGACAAGATAATCACGGGAGAGCTATAAATGAGACAGATTAAGCAAGCGATGCTCTGCGGTTATGGTGGGCAGGGCATTGTCCTTGCCGGGACGATACTCGGTCAGGCCGCTTTTAATGATGGGAAGTGGGTTAGCGGTACCAATTCCTTCGGTGCTGCTGCCAGAGGCGGGGCTTGTCGCGCCGAAGTGGTCATCTCTGACCAGCCGGTAATTTTCCCACACGTGATTGAAGCCGATATTTTGATCGCCATGTATCAGACGGCTTATGGCAGATATATCGGGCAGATCAAGCGTGAGGGAGGCATGGTCATTTATGACAACGACCTTGTCTCTCCGGAAGAGATTACTGGCTTGAAATACGTACCTATTCCGGCAACCAGGACCGCGATTGAAGAACTCGATAGCGAAATAGTGGCCAATATCATCATGTTAGGTGCCGCGGTAGAAATAACCAGACTGGTTACCCAAGATGCCTTAAGGTCAGCGGTAGCCAAAATTGTTGCCGAGAGGCTGCGAGAACTGGATTTAAAGGCGGTGGATATTGGCTTTAAGCTGGGAAGAATGACACCTCAGCAAATAAGCTAAAGATGAGACGAAAAGGTAACGACTAACATGCCGGTAGAAGGAAGAACACAGATACCGAAAATAAACCACGAGAAATGTAATCAGTGTAAACTTTGCCGTTTGTTCTGTCCTGACCTAGCTATAACCAGGGATGGAGATAAAGGGCAGATTGTGATTGATTATAACTACTGCAAAGGATGTGGCATTTGTGAGGCATTTTGCCCCAAAGGGGCGATCAAGATGGTGTTGGAAAAATGATGAATTTCCTTAAATTTACTTGAGGGTGTCTAATACTCTGTCCATTAAGAAAGGAAGAACAATGTCTTTCAAGGTGGTAAAGGTGGTTCCTGATCCGTTTATACCACATAATGAAGAAGACTATCGCCAGATTGGTGCTGAATTTGTTTCCCAGCCTTGTGAGACGGAAGACGAGGTCATTGCCGCGGCTCATGATGCTGATTTTGTGATCACGTTTAAGAGACCCATTACCAGAAAGGTCATTGAGAAACTTGACCGGTGTAAAATGATTTTTAACGTCGGCACCGGTTATGAATCTATAGATTTAGCGGCGGCAACCGAGCACGGCATCTGCGTTACCTATCCTGGTGGTTACTGCACCGAGGAAGTTGCCGAACATGCCATGTCCCTTATCCTTGCCTGTGCTCGAAAAGTGCTGCGTCTGGATAGGGCAGTCAGAGACGGGAAATGGGACTCTTATGAAAAAAGGGAGATACGATTCAAAATATTGCCGCCGATGTTTCCCTTAAAAGGGCAGACCTTGGGACTAATTGGCTTCGGCCGCATCTCCAGAAGTCTGGTTCCCAAAGCCAGAGGGTTCGAGTTGAGAGTTATCGCTTTTGATCCTTACGTTCCTTCCAATATTTTTGAAGAGTGCGACGTAGAAGCAGTGGCTTTTGATTATTTGCTTGAGCATTCAGACTTTGTCTCCATACATGCTGCGTTCACTCCGGAGGCTCGGCATATGCTGGGAATGGCGCAGTTTAAGCAGATGAAACCAACCGCTTACCTTATCAATTGTGCCCGTGGCGAGTTTATTGATGAGTCGGCACTGTATACGGCGCTGACTCAAGGCGATATTGCTGGTGCGGCACTGGACGTGTTGCAAACCGGAAGTGTGGGCTTAGAACATCCTTTGCTTCAACTGGAAAATGTGCTCATCACGCCTCATACTGCCTGGTATTCGGAGCAGTCTGTAGACAAGGTCAGGAGACGACCATATGAAGAGATTGTTCGGGTGATTAACGGGGAATGGCCCCAGTGGCTGATTAACCCTGAGGTTAAGGAGAATTTTAAACGCCGTTGGGGAACCCGTCTCAGTAAAAAGTAGTGGGATTTTTACATGAAGTTCAAAGGTGTCGATTATTACCACATAGACGAGTTGCTTTCTGAGGAAGAGAAGAAATGAAACTTTTGGCGATAGTTGGCAGTCCCAGGCTGAAGGGCAACACCAATTACCTGGTGGACCAGGCTCTGGAAGAAGCGGCCACGCTGGGCGCGGAAACGGAAAAGATTGTTCTCAGCCAGTACGTGGTGAATCCCTGCCTTGGACACGATAACTGCGCTTCCTTCGACGCTTGCCAACAGAAGGACGATGCCGGCTGGATTCTGGACCGGTTATGTGAGGCGGACGGGGTTATCATGGCCACCCCGGTTTACTACTACAATGTTTCCGCACAGATGAAAACCTTCATCGACCGAAATTACTTCCTCTACAAACATGGTATAAAATCCCGGGCTAGAGCGGTGGGCATCATCGTGGTGGCGGGGAGTGAGGGGATTGAAGACACCCTGCATACCTTGAAGCAATTCATTGACGAGCCCTTCGCAGTCAAGGAGGATAGGATATTCATCGCTTACGGCTACGCTGATAAGCTTGGGGAGGCCAAGAATAATCGTCCCCTGGTGGAAAAGGCCCGAAAGCTGGGCAGGCAAATGGTAGAAAGCTTAAAAATGGAGGGCGTTCATTGAGAATTGCCGTGCTCTCTGATACTCATGTTAATACGGTCAATGAAATCCCGGAACGAATTCGGGCAGCGCTGGCCGGGGTTGACCTTATTGTTCACGCTGGAGATTTCACCGAGAAAGCGGTGCTTGAGGGACTCAAAGCATTAGGAGAGATGAAAGCTGTCCGCGGTAATATGGACTCAGGTGAGCTTAAGAGGATATTACCGGAGAAAGAGTTGTTCGTGGTTAATGGCAAGAAAATTGGTCTCACCCATGGTTCAGGAGGTTCCTGGGGGATAGCGGGTAGGATAAGGCAGCTATTTGATGACGTGGACCTTATCATCTTTGGTCACTCTCACGAGCCCTGTAACCAGTATCTTCAGGGGAGTCTTTTGTTCAACCCCGGGCGAGCCGGAGACTCTTTTGGGCTATTAACCATCGACGATGAAATAAAGGTCGAGATTATAAAGGTTTGAGCAGATTAAAGGAGGTCGAAAGGATACTATTTCCCCTCAAAGTAAATTCATGCTCAAGTACCTCTCCCCTCTATCAGGCAGGATGGTGACAATAGTCTTACCTTTGCCTGACTTCTGGGCAACCTCCAATGAGGCAAGGACATTCGCCCCGGAAGAAATACCCACCATCAGGCCTTCTTCCTGTATCAATCTTTTAGTCATCTCTGTGGCATCGTCGCTCTTTACTTTAATCACTTCATCGATGAGGTCCATATTCACCAAATCCGGGATGAATCCCGGGCCGATTCCCTGTATTATGTGTGAGCTGGGCTCTTCCCCACTCATTACCGCTGATTCCGCCGGTTCTACGGCAACAATTCTAACCTCAGGATTAACTCGTCTTAAGGCTTCGGCAACGCCCATTAACGTGCCGCCAGTACCAACTCCAGCGACGAAAACGTCAATTCTGTCGTTTATTGCTTGCAAAATCCTCTTGCCGGTAATTTCGCGGTGAGCGGCAGTGTTATCAGGGTTGGAGAATTGCCTAGGTAACCAGGCATCTTTATTTTCCTTACCTAGCTGTTCCAGCGTTTCCAATGCGCCGGCAAAACCCTCCTTTTCCGGAGTCAAGACAATCTCGGCACCAAAAGCTTGCATCATCTGTCTTCTCTCCTGGCTCATATGCTCTGGCATAACCGCCACAAATTGGTAACCCTTTAAGGCGGCAATCATGGCAAACGAGATGCCAGTATTACCGCTCGTCTCCTCGATTATCTTATTTCCTGGTTTCAGCAGGCCATTTTTCTCGGCCACGTCAAGCATATACAGCGCCATCACGTCCTTGATGCTACCGCTTGGATTTAGGGCTTCCAGCTTTGCCAGAATCGTTGACTTGGTGTTGTTTAACTTAGCCAGTCCTACAATAGGAGTATTTCCAATTAGCCCCAACACGTTTTTGGTCATTAGGCCTCCTTTATTGCAGATTTATCAAGGGAAACAGCCTCGGCTTTAACTCCGTAATAGACACTTTAAGTAACCGAGCTTTCTTTGTCAATAGAGGACAGTTTGGGCATAATAGGGGTACCACTAATCTTGACAGACCTTAGTGCTTATGTTTAACATACGGACTGAAGGGAAGGAGTACTCAGATGGAGGTAATGTTATGTCTTGCTATTTTCGTCACCTTAAGGACATTTTAGATGAAGTCGGTATTGAGGTTACTCCTAGCAATAAAAAACAAATCGACCAGGCCATCCATAACATCGTTGCGGTTACCTATAAAGATTGTCCTACCGCTTGGAAAAAGCTGAAGCGAGAGATATTAGGTGACAAGCAGAAACGGCGCGACTTTGTTGAAAAGTTACATCAATCCCTTCATTGAGACGCACCAAAAAATTTAGTCAATAAAAAGCGTGGCAATAAGAGGTGATTACTCGCTGCACTTCAGGAGTACCTTCATGAAGTTAGCGCCTCGCTCAATCTCTTCAAAAGTAGCCTGCACTTGCTCCAACGGGCGAATGTCGGAAATAAGTCGGTCGAGGGGAAGTGCTTTGGCGGTGACAAGAGAGATGGCGGCCTCAAAATCTTCCGGTCCGTAATTCCTGACGCCAAAAACACTAATTTCCCGCCATTGAATTTGGCGCAGGTCAACCTTTACCGGCTCAGCAAAGATGCCAACAATCACGATGCGGCCACGAGTCCTGACGAGCTTGGTCATCATTTCAGCGGCATCCGGGGCACCGGTAACCTCAAAAACGGCGTCGGCGGCAGCCGTACCGGTCTGCTCTTCCACGTACTTTGGCAGGTCAATCTCCCGTGGATTTACTACCTCCATGCCGAGCTCACGAGCCAGGTTAACCCGGAACTGGTTGATTTCGGAGACAAGGACACGCGCTCCTTTTATTTTTGCCAGTAATGCCTCCAGCATGCCGATAGGCCCGGCACCCAGGACAACGACATAATCTTTTCTTGTTACCAGTCCGAGACGAACATCATGTGCGGCAACGGCTATCGGCTCGATCATCGCTGCCTGTCTCATGTCAATAGTGTCCGGTAGATGATGCAACGTGTGTGCTGGCACCGTCCAGCTGCCTTGAAAAGAGCCGGGGCTGTCAATACCGATAAAGTTCAGGTCGGGACAGATATTGTAGTGTTCTAGTTCACAGGCTGGACACTTACGGCACGGGTCCAGCGGGCGCACCACAACCTTGTCACCCACCTTGTATCCCTCAACCCCTTCTCCAACCTCGGCAACCTCACCGGACATTTCATGGCCAATGACCTGCGGCGTTTTGATTCGCTGGTCCATGTGTCCCAAATAGACATGGTAGTCCGTTCCGCAGATGCCGCTATAGGCTACCTTAAGTCTTACCTGCCCCAGTCCTGGAGGCTGCGGTCTGACCTCGCCAACACTGAACCTCTTATTACCTTGGTAAAAAGCTCCTTTCATCGCTCTCCCCCGATATTGATTCTGCTAGTGAGATGCTGACCCCAACCAGCAGGGCCATTGTGGACATAAGTATAGCATATTCTGCAGCCATAATCACCGCGTGAGATTGCGTTTTAGCCAATGATTATAATATAGTGATTGAGGCTGTCTCACTCCACTTTAAGCTCAAAGGCAGCAAGCTCTTATCACAATTTCGGTCAAGCTGATGAGTACCCGGAGAACAGAAAGACTAAGAAAGAAGGAGGAGAGATGAAAATTACACGTTTCCAGTGGCAGGACAAGGTGAATTGGGGTATTCTCGAGGGTGATACCATATTTGCCTTGGTTGGTGACCTTTATGGTGACTTTGGCAAAGGCAAAGAAATGTGTCAGCTGCTAGACGTTAGGCTTTTGGCACCGGTAGAGCCGAGCATAACGGTCGCCTGTGGGATGAACTACATGGATCATATCAAGGAGTTGGAATGGCCCGTGCCCCAAGAGCCGGTGCTGTTCTTCAAGCCAGCGAACACCGTGATTAGTCCTGAGGATGACATCATCTATCCCGCCATGTCCCAAGACCTTCGCTACGAGTCAGAGCTGTGTTGTGTCATTAAGCGTCAAGCCAAAAATGTGGCCGAAGGAGAAGCCCTGGACTACGTCCTCGGTTATACGTGCGGGAATGACGTTACGGCTACGGACCTGACTGAGAAAGATGGACGACTCACCAGGTCTAAAGGTTTCGATACGTCTGGCCCTTTGGGTCCCTTTCTGGTCACCGGGCTCGACCCTCATAATCTGGCCATCAAGGGAAGGGTCAACGGTGTGACGAAGCAGGATAGCAATACCAGCCTCATGGTCTTCGGCATCGAGAAGCTTATCAGCTACATCTCAGCTTTCATGACGCTGCGTCCCGGAGATGTGGTCTGGACAGGGACACCCGGGGGAGGGTCCTGCCCGGTTAAGGTAGGTGATGTTATTGAGGTTGAGATCGAAGGTATCGGTGTCCTCAAGAACAAAGTCGTTGCCCCCAAATAGGCAGGTGGGGAAAAGATTTAAATTTCAAAAGACTAATTAAGTATCTAAGAATCTGGCTAGCTCATCGCGCTCAAATTGAGGCAACTCTTGAGTACCTCTTGCCGTGTGCATCTTCAGTCCTTCTTCCGCACTTACCACCTTGCCGATGATTTCGGCATTGATGCCGGCTTTAGCTAGCGCTGACA
>JAUWBK010000091.1 GCA_030605045.1 Dehalococcoidia bacterium | reverse complement strand
TCTTTCCTCTTTGGTCTTAATTCTTCCTTATATGTCCAGGCGTAGTTGCTCTGGGTTCCCCCTTCACAAAAGACTTGGTTTGCAAACGTCTTTTCTCGGCCCTCTTTTGCTAGCTACTTTTGCCCCGATTTTGGGGCAAGGCTTTGCAAAGGCTGACCCAAAATGTCCTCTAGCGTTTTATCCTCCCGCTGCAACCTTGTCTGTACAAACCCCGGGCTAACTTTTATCCCGGTCTGTTCAAATATCCACCTTGCCGTTGCCGAATAATTGCCACAGCAAGCCTGGAGGGCTCTACAAACAATTGCAAAGGGCACATCGTATCTTTTTCGACCTATTTTATTACCCGACTTGGTTCCGTGCCGTTTTTGCCCATCATTACATTCCCCATCGCTAGCAGTTAGTGTATCTTCACCAGGAACCAGACGCGGTGGTTGTTTCTCATCACCATGTGACTCTAAGTTTTCTGAGATTTCTTTTAGCACCAAGGACAAGTGCCAAAACGCCCAGCTTGTGGGGCTGTCAGCAGTGAGTACTGGCTGACCCTCGTGGGGTAAGTCAGTTGCATGGGCAGTTGTTTGTTTTCGCCCTCCGGCAACCACTTGATCACGGTATTCAATGAACTTTTTCGGATTCATGCTTCCTCGTATTTTTGGCATTTTGCACAGCCTCATCTTTCCTCGGCTCCACTCAAAGCCTGCCTTCGCCGTCAAGACCTATTACCCCAATGCTGCCGCCCCGCAGGCCGTGGTTTCGAGCCCACCACCGCGGTAGGCAGATAGACAGACTGTTGGAGGAAGCGCTCTCGGCAACCTTACGTTCATCAATGCGCACCATTTTACCTCCAAAAAAGAAAGGGCAAGTCACCTTCTCAGCGAAGGTTGCTCGCCCCGTTTTTAATTTCGCTATAAAGAAAGGGCAAGTCACCTTTTCAGCAAAGGTTGCTCGCCCCCGTTTTTAATTTCGCTATTCGATTTTACTATTTTAGTGTACAATCCGCTTGGGCATTTGTCAAGTCCCTAACCCGGAAAATTTGGTCGGGAAAGGAATTTTAGGCATCTAAAAATCGATTTCAGGGCTTCTCCGTTAATTGCTAGGCTAGGATGCAGGGCAAGTTGTTATCACATCTCCGTCATAGTTTTGGCGAGTCCTGCAATAGGAGCTTGTGCAAGTTATGTTTTAGCCAGTTTCGTCTGGGGTCTTATGACAGCTAAGGTTCGCCGAATGGCCTCATGTGAGACACCGTATTCTTTAGCTAGCTCACGCAAGCTTTCGGTCTCATGTCGCTCGGCGAGCTCCGGCCAAAGAAAAGAAGGTAGCTTGTGGTTTGTCCTGAAAGGAAGCGAGACAAAAACGGGATAGAGGCCGAGTGTCAACAAAAAGTTTGAATCAGCGACCCCGAGGGGATTTGAACCCCTGATCTCCACCGTGACAGGGTGGCATGTTAGTCCGCTACACCACGGGGCCATTCTAATCGGTAAGATTTTCAGGGACGGTGAAGCTGCTACGAATTACCCTTTTACTCAACTAGAGTCTAGCAAAGGTGATATACTGTGTCAAGTTAGTGTCTGTGTCCAAGGGGGTGGTATCTGACGGCTTATTAACCCGTCCACGGTGAACAGGTAAATAACTCTTTATCCAGCATTGTTTGTGCGTTGTGCTTTGTGGTATAATGAGCAATAAAATTTTCCAGGGAGCAAATGGCGTCTAAAAACAATAATAAAGAACTAAAGACTGAAGATAAGCAACTACGTGATTACGAGTTAGTATTTATTATTAGTCCGGAGGTTGAGGAAGAGACCCTCGAGGCTACAGCTGGTAGTGTTAACCAGTTTATTACTGGCAAAGGTGGTGTTATTTCTGGTGAAGAACGGTGGGGTAAGCGGAAACTAGCCTATCCAATAAAACGTTTTCTGGAAGGGAATTATGTGTTAAGTCGGTTTAAGATGAAGCCCATATGGAGCAAGGAACTGGAAGCGAACTTGCAAATTTCGGAGGAGATTTTGCGGCACCTGTTGATTAAAATTAAGTAGTCAAATTGGGAGGTTACCCGGCTCTCACGGCTGTGTGGGCAGAGGGTAGAAGGAGTTGTGACCATGCCAAGTTTAAATAAAGTAATAATTGTCGGGAATGTTGGGGGTGAACCGGAAATGCGGTTTACTCCTAACGGGAAGCCAGTAACCTCATTTCGCGTTGCCACTAATTGGGTGTCTACCACGCCTGATGGTGAGCGGAAACAAGAGACGGAGTGGTTTAATGTGGTGGCCTGGAATAAGTTGGCGGAACAGTGTAACCAGTTTCTAGCTAAAGGTCGGCTGGTCTACGCTGAGGGCAGATTTCATACTCGCACTTGGGAAAGCCAGGATGGACAGCAACACTCTAGAACTGAGGTAGTCGCCAACAAAGTAATCTTTCTTGATCGGCGAGGATTGTCGCCACTTCCTGAGGAGAGGATAGAAGAGAAGATAGAAGAGAGGATAGAAGAAAGTACCACTACTGAGGGAAAGGTAGGGGAAGGTGATACGGCTGAATTAGAGCCAGATGATATTCCATTTTAGGCAGGAGTTAAAATTAAGACGAAAAAGGTAGTGCATGAAAGAATCTACAGAAGCCAAGAGTAAAAGATGGGTCAGGCCAAGATATGTACCCAAGCGTAAGTTTTGTTCCTTTTGTAAGGATAAGATTGAAGTCATAGATTATAAAGAGCCAGAGAAACTGCGTCACTATATATCAGATAGAGGCAAGATTATGCCTCGTCGTAAAAGTGGTACTTGTGCTAAGCACCAGCGCCTTTTGGCGATGGCGGTAAAGAGAGCGCGACACTTGGCACTACTGCCGCATGCGCCAGTTCATGTCCGTGAGACAGAAGGGGTTGGTTTAAGGGATTAGTTCCGATAAGTTGAATCCTCTCCTCTTTATCCCCCCTTAATACTTAATAATGGAAAGAGGAAGATAGTTTATTGCTACTAGGGAGTTAAAGTGCCGAAACGGACTTATCAACCAAAGAAGATTCCAAGAAAGCGAGAACATGGTTTTCGGGCGAGAATGAGTACTCGGGGCGGACGTGCCGTCCTAAAGGCAAGACGACTTAAAGGACGTAAGAGACTGACTGTGGTATAACACTGGAATTACTTATCTGAGCCAAGGGTGTGAGCCGTGAGAGGAGAAGAGTATCTGACCAGAACAGCACAGTATGCCTTAGTTTATCGTGAAGGCAGTTCGTGGGTAAGTGATTTAGTGGTGATGAAGGCTTTACCTAATGGACTTACCATATCCAGGTATGGCTTTTCGGTTAGTCGGCGGATAGGAAAAGCGGTGGTGAGGAATAGAGTCAAGCGTTTGCTGCGCGAAATCTTACGGCTAACACCACTGCAACCGGGATGGGACATCATATTTATTGCTCGGCCTCTGACCGCCAGTGCTAGCTATACCAATCTTGAGAAATCAATTAAGGGTTTGTTATCCCGAGCCCGATTATTAGCGGAGAAGTATGAAGAGATTAGCCTTAGGACTAATTAGGCTCTATCAATTAACTCTTTCGCAAGTTATGTCGCCATCCTGTCGCTTTGCCCCCAGTTGTTCTCAATATACCTATGAGGCTATTGCCAAGCACGGCTTTTTGAAAGGGGTATGGTTAGGCGTAAGGCGACTCACTCGTTGTCATCCTTTACGTGAAGGTGGCTATGACCCGGTGCCGTGAGGCAGGGTGGAGCTTCCTTTTGTTTTTGGTGGTCAACTTCTTATTGAAGGGAGTAAATAAGTGTCTTTTCGGCGGCTAATCGGTAAGATATTGCTCCTGCTGGTCATGCTTCTGGTGCTTGTCAGCGGGCTAACCATTCCCGGCTGTAGAGAGCTTGGTGATGTCCCCAGAGGATGGTCAGGAGTAGTGGTAGCTGATGGTGCGCTATTTTTGGGTTCCATGGAGGGTAAGCTGGTTGCCATAGATGAATCCAATCAAGACCGTCTCTGGGATGTTCCTTTTGAATCCACGAAACAAACCGGTGGTTTTGGCTGCGCCCAGGCTCCTGAGTCAGTAGCCATATACGGTACCCCTGTGGTGGCGGGAGATTTGGTTTATGTTGCTGGCTATAACGGTAAACTTTACGCGATTAATGCCACCGGTGAAAAGAGGTGGGAATACCCCCCCGAAGCGGAGCTGGAGCCTATCGTTGGCGGTCCTGCTGTTGCTTTGGGTAAGGTCTATATCGGTTGTTCTGACGGGAAGCTTTATGCTTTAGATGCGGCTACCGGGGGCAGAGAGTGGAAGTTCGAGACCGGAGATAAGATTTGGTCAACACTATCGGCTAACGGCGATACGGTTTACATTGGTTCTTTTGATAAAAAGCTCTACGCGTTAAATGCAGCTGATGGCCGTAAAAAGTGGGAGTTTCCCACGGAAGGAGCGATTGTGGCTACCCCCTTGGTCTATGATGGCACAGTTTATATTGGTTCCTTTGACCGGTATCTTTATGCCCTGAATGCTACCGATGGCAGTCTGAGATGGAAGTTCTTGGCGGAGAACTGGTTCTGGGCTCGCCCGGTGGCCGATAATGGTGTTATCTATGCTGGTTCCGTTGACGGCAAGGTTTATGCCCTGAAGGCCGAGAACGGGGATAAAGTAGCCGAGTTTGACCTAGGGAGTCCGGTTATCTCTTCGCCGGTTTTGGTTGACGGTGCCATTATTGTCGCCTCGGAGGAAGGTCAGCTATACTCTCTGGATACCGGGAATAAGCAGAAAAAGCGGTTAGTCAATCTGGAGGAAGAAATCCAGGCGCCTCTGGCGGCTAGCAATGGGGTCGTTTATATCCATAGTGAAAAGGATGTGCTCTATGCGGTGGACGCTCAGTCAGGAGTGACGCTGTGGAGTCTTTCATTAAAGAGTTAGTGAGGTAAGTTTAATTGGTTGGGGAAATATGGGATTTAATTATCCTGTCACCGGTGATAAATATCCTCATTATGATGTCCGAGTACTTGTTTAATTACTTTGGACTGGCTATTATTGCGTTGACTATTATTGTTAACGTTGTAACACTGCCGCTTACCAGAAGGCAGACTAAGGCTATGAAAGCCACGCAAGAGCTTCAGCCCAAGATAGCTGAGCTTCAGAAGAAGTACGGCAAGGATAAGGCAAGGCTGGCACAGGAGC
>JAUWBK010000078.1 GCA_030605045.1 Dehalococcoidia bacterium | reverse complement strand
TTTTGGTATAGTCTTCTATATGCTCTTAGGGCGGAGGGGATACACCAGCGTCGCCAAAAAGGCGAAATCGGATAGTTCCGCCGAGATGCCATCTGAACCAGTAGACATGCGCCGGATGGTAGCCTTTGTCATTTTGGGCATTGCCAGCATGGTCTTGGTCTATTCCTCGCTCCAATTCATCCCTCTTTACGCAGTTGACCAGCTCGGTGCCAGCGAGGAGTGGGGTGGTGCTCTGCTATCCATTGCCTTCTTTGGCGGGCTCTGGGGTGGTCTTTTGGGTGGCTATCTTTCCGACCGGCTGGGGAGGATACCAGTCATCATTGCCGTGGGCCTCGTCGCGGCGCCGGCTATTTTCCTGCTTAATCAGGTGTCAATGGGTATGGGTTTCTATGCCATATTGCTCATCATGGGTACCGCGATGCATGTTGGCATGCCGGTGGTGGAGGCCTATATTATCAGCCATACGTCACCGCAGAAACGCTCCACGGTGCTCGGTATCTACTATTTCGGTAGCCGTGGAGGTCCGGCGATAACACTTCTTATCGGCTACCTCATTGACACCTACCAGTTCTATATCACATTCTCCGGAGTGGCGGCTACCCTGTTTGTCGTTACTCTTGTCTGTGCGGGGCTGCTCTGGGGAAAGCGCGGCTGATTTTCAGCTTGGTTCTTTCATGGCTCCCCATCTGGCCACGTATTTCTCCTTGGCCTGGGGATTAACTACTGCCCTAGGCCACTCGCCCCGCATTACCCAGGTCACTTCCGCAACGGGCCGGTACCAGCGCTCGGCTTCAGAGGTTGGCGAAAAGAAGGCGGAGTGGGCGGTGCTGATAACATTATCCATCGCCAGTAGTGGACTTTGGGGGTCAGGAGGCTCGGGGTCGGTAACATCTAAGGCGGCCATGGCGATTTTTCCCTCTTTGAGGGCCTGATATAATGCAGCCTCATCGATAAACCCGCCCCGGGCGGTATTGATGAGACAGGCGGTAGGTTTCATCTGGTCAAAAGCTTCGGCATTCATGATGTGCCTGGTCTCCGGGGTCAGCGCGGCATGTATGGAGAGAAAGTCGGACTCCCGGAGAAGACGCTTCAAGTCCACCAGTTCCACCCCTATTTGTTGGGCCACCTCTGGGGATATATAGGGGTCGTAGGCGATGACTCGAAGTTGGAACCCTTGAGCTTTAGGCACCAGCGCTCGGGAAACCTTGCCCAGCCCGAGCAAACCTAGGGTCTGACCTTGTAGTCGCGACATCTTTGGCCAGATACCCTGCTGAATCTCAATGCCGCTGGCGGAGAGTCCCCACTGCCCTTTCTTGGCGGCTTCGTTCAAGTGGACTATCTTCCGGGCACAGGCTAAAATCAGGGCCATAGCGTGGTCAGACACCTCTTCCACGCAGTAGTCCGGCACGTTGGTCACCAAGATGCCTCGCTCCGTGGCGGCGGCAATATCAATACTGTCATAGCCAATCTGGGTATTGCTGATTAGCCGACACCGCTCCAGACCTTCAATAACCTTTCGCGGCACTGGCCGGATACTACCTACGGTAATAATGGCATCGGCATCCTTGGCCAGAGCGATAAATTCATCATCATTACTGCAATGTTGCCCGACAAACTCAGCACCTAGCTCACGGAACTTCTGTGGATATTTCTCGGATTCGCCACTAAGAGCCAGAGGTAGAACCACCTTGAAGTTAGCGGTGCCACTTTTCATTGCGGTTATCCCCTTTTATCTTCCCCTGGCCTTAGCTTTCCTTCTCGATGGTAATCTCGGCTCCGGAAGTGACCGGCTTGAAGACAGTGGCATCGCCAATGACCTTACCGAACACGGTAACCGGACTAGCCGGGCGGGGTTGTTCTCCCTCACTCATCGGGGTAGGGCCAAAGAAGATGCAGAAACCTTTCCCTGGCGGCCAGTAACCCAGGTCACCAACATTAACCAATTCCTGCCCGGCTTCTTGCCCGACGCTAACCGGGATGGTGAAATATATCTCGTCCCCCCAAAGATTGGCGCGCCCTTTGATCGGTAATGCTTCCCAAATTGCTTGTGCGGTATTGGTATCATTCAGTTCGGCGATAGCTTCAAGCTGTCCCGACTTGATTCTAATTCTCTTTGCCATACTAGAAAACCTCCTATAGACTGATATTGGTCAACCCGACTCAGAAATTGGCTTTTTAGTGTAGCATAACCAAGAGTTAACTAGCAATAACTTATCCGGCTATATTGACAAAGACATTGGTCAGCAACTAGGATTGGTTATCAGAGTATCGATTCTGAGTCGTCAAAGTGAAAACTTATATTGTCCTGATTGTCGGCGTATTGTCGGTTTCCTTCGCTGCTATTTTTATTCGTTTGGCGGAGGCACCGCCCTTAGTCATCGCTGCCTACCGCTTGACCATTGCCTCTCTCATCTTAATCCCGATTGCTTCAAGAAGATCAATGAAGAGCCTGAAAACGCTATCCAGGCATGATGGGCTCTTAATATTGCTCTCCAGCGTTTTCATCGCGCTACATTTCGGGCTTTGGATAACCTCACTCAGTTATACCTCCATCGCTAGCTCAGTTATTCTGGTAACTTCCCATCCCGCCTTTGTCGCCGTAATCTCGTATTTTCTGTGGCGTGAGCGATTAAACAAGTTGACCATAGGTGGCATTGTAGTGGCCCTAATCGGTATCATCCTGATTAATTATGGTGGCTTCACTTTTGGTTCACGAGCTATCTTTGGTGATTTGCTGGCTTTGGTGGCTGCCTTTGCCATGGGGGCTTACCTCATTATTGGTGGCCAGCTTAGAGCCCGCATTGACATTCTGGCTTATCTCACTCTCATCTATTCTGGAGCCGCCGTAATACTGCTGATAGCGACGGTGAGCTTTGGCTACAGCTTCACTGGCTATTCACCTACCACCTACGTGATGATGGTTCTCTTGGCAATCGTGCCACAGCTTATCGGCCACTCGTGTCTTAATCTGGCGGTGCGTTTAATACCGGTGACCTTTGTCTCGGTAGCTATTCTTGGGGAACCGGTTGGGGCAACAATATTAGGTTATTTTATCCTCAGTGAGACGCCAACGACCAACGAGATAGTCGGCGGCTTGCTCATTCTAGCCGGTATCTTTACGGTGCTGCGACAACCCCCAAAGTATCTGGGGATGAGATGAACCGAATTTGACAAGGAATTGGTAATCGTCTAAGGTGATTATAAGTGAGCGTAACACGGTAGCGTTGGTCTTTGCCAAATGAGCAAGATAGACCTGAAAACAGAGAGCAGAAGATACCGGGAAAGGTATTTGGAGATGCCGACTATTCCACTACAGTCTGGAATCACCTATGGCCCCGTTAGGTCACGGAGATTGGGATGGTCTTTAGGCCTGAATATTTCGCCCATAAGCTATAAGTTCTGTTCCTTTAATTGCGTCTACTGCCAGTATGGTGGGACAACTATTTGTACTATTAAGACCTCTGACTGGCGGGAAGATTTTCCTGCCCTGGATGACTTTGAAAAGGCTCTGGAAAGTGCCCTCCACAAACCCAAGGACAATGAAATCGACAATATCACTTTCTCCGGCAATGGTGAACCAACACTTCACCCTCAGTTTGAGGAATTGGTCGATATCGCCAAAAAGCTACAGAGGAAGTATTTTCCTGAGGCAAAGCTGGGCGTCCTGTCAAACTCTTCAACAGTGGCTATGGAAAAGGTACGCCGGGCCTTGGCCAAGTTAGACTTCAGGATAATGAAGCTCGATACCGGTGGTCCAGAGACCTTCAGGAAAATCAATCGACCCTGTCCGGGGGTGGATTATGAGGCTATATTGAACGGCTTGAAATCTTTAGAGAACATCACCCTGCAAACGATGTTTATTGATGGAGCAATCAGCAACATTGGGGAGCAGGAAGTAAGCGAGTGGATGGAAAAGGTTGGTGAAATAAAACCGGTGAAGGCTCAAATTTACTCTCTCCATCGGCCAACAGCCACAACGTCTCTAGGAGAGGTATCGGCAGAAAAATTGGAGGAAATCGCGGCTCAGACTGAGGAGGCAACCGGAGTTACGGTGGAGGTGATTGTCGCGTCATCTCCCTATCGCCGGCGATACAACGAACCCTATAGAAAGTAATTACTATGAATAAGGAATTCTCCCAGCGAGTGCAGGCAATAGTCGATAATATTCGCCTGGTGGTGGTCGCCAGTCCAGAGGTTATCAAAATGAGTTTGCTGGGGCTGCTCTGCCAGGGCCACATCCTGCTAGATGACTTCCCCGGGGTCGGCAAGACATTGCTGGCCAAGGCACTGGCGCAGTCATTACAGGCTAACTTTAAGCGCATCCAGTTCACCCCGGACCTACTGCCGACGGACATCACCGGGTCATCAATCTATAATCCAAGCGATGGCAACTTCAAGTTTATGCCCGGCCCTATTTTTGCCAATATCGTACTGGCCGATGAAATCAATCGCTCCAGTCCTCGCACGCAGTCGGCACTGCTCGAGGCAATGGGTGAGGGATGTGTTACCTTTGATGGCATTACCCGCCCCTTGCCTAAACCCTTCCTTGTTATTGCCACCCGAAACCTTGCCGAAATGCATGGCATCTTTCCGCTACCGCAAAGCCAGCTGGACAGATTTTTGCTCTCCTTCGGTATTGGTTATCCCAAGCTGGAAGAGGAAGTGGAAATCCTGGAACGGCACGAGCATGGCGAAGTAAGCCTAAATCCAGTCCTTACCGCTGATGACATTGCCGCTATGCAGGAGCAAATCTACCTGGTTGAGGTTGCTCGCCCGGTGAAAGAATATATTGCCAATATCGTTGCCGAAACAAGAGCCAGTGCCGAAATAGCTATTGGCGTGAGCCCTCGAGGTGCCGTTTTTCTGCAGCGGGCGGCCCAAACTAGAGCCGCTATGGAAGAAAGGAATTTCGTTACCCCTGATGATGTCAAGGCGGTATCACCAGCCGTACTCCGGCACCGCATTCTAACCCGCTCCTCAGCACTTGATTCCCCGGCAAAGTGTATTGAAGCTATTCTGAGCACCGTCCCGGTACCCTTATAGAAGGAACGGTGATAATCTATGACTAAAGCAGGCTTTGCTTTCATTATAGCCGGTGTGTTTGTCTATTTCCTCGCCAGTCAAACTCAAATCGGCTGGCTTTACCTCTTTGATGCCATCATTTGGGGACTGCTGGTGCTGTCCGCCATCTTACCCTGGTATAGCCTCAGGTCTCTGCAAGTAGAACGTCAGGTACTACTACCCGGTTCTGCCCAGTTGGAATTAGGTGGTCCTCTGGAGGACGAGACGGTTGAGGTTAAGCTCAAAGTGACCAACAACGGGCGTCTGGCCAAGCATTTCATTAAGGTGTTAGAAGATTGCCCCTTTGACCAGCCGGAGAAGCACCAGAGGGCCTTTCTGGTTACCAATCTCAGCCCGAAGTCTATAACCGCCTTTTCCTATACCGCCACCTGCTACCGACGGGGATATTACCCTTCAGCAAACATCACCCTGCAATCCAGCGGACTACTGGGGCTGATGGTGCGGCGGTGCACCTTTCAATTGCCATTGAAGCTGACGGTCTATCCCCGATACTACCAGATGGAAGGGCTACCGGCTGCCGACGCCGCCTGGGCAGACTGGGGCCATGCCATCAAGTCCAGCGCCCCTGACGAATTCTACGGCTCTCGAGAATATCAGTATGGTGAGCCACTAAAACACATCCACTGGCGTAATACTGCCCGACTGGGGCATTTCATGCTCAAGGAATTCGAGCAAGCCAGCCAGGGCTCAGTAGCAGTCGTCTTTGAAATGGGGCATGATTTTGGCACCGGAAGAGAGACGACTTTAGAATATAGCATCAAGATTGCCGCCAGCCTGGCCAAGCTTGGTGCTGATTCCGGACGCCAGATAGACATTCTGGCTGGCGAAACACCCTTGCACCACGCTGAGTGGCGAGAGGCAATGGACTATCTGGCCCATCT
>JAUWBK010000016.1 GCA_030605045.1 Dehalococcoidia bacterium | reverse complement strand
ACGGCCGGTTGAAGATCAATATGTTGCCGGGTGGCAGCATAGTACCTGAATATGAGGAGCTCTTTGCCGTTGAGGAAGGCACCCTGGAAGTTTATCTCGGCCAACCGACGGATAACTCGGGCATTCTCGGTCCCGCCGCAGACCTCTTTACTCAGTTTGCTCTCAGCCCCAATCCGATGGAGTACATGATCTGGCTTGCTCAGACCGATGCCATGGTGCTGCTGCAGGAACTCTACGACAATAAAGGTTTTAAGAACGTCAAGGTACTCGCCTTCTTTGCCAATGAGGGGGGTGAGGAGGAACTGGTAAGCACCAAGAAAATAGAAACCCTGAGCGACTTCAAAGGTATGAAGATACGTACCTATGGCTATTGGGGGAAGGTCCTGGAGAGACTAGGTGCCTCGGTAGTTACGCTACCCGGTGCAGAGCTATATCAAGCTTTGAAAACGGGAGTTATCGACGCTACCGAATATAGCACCCCTTCGATAAACAAGGGCATGCACTTTTATGAGATTGCGAAATATGTCTACTATCCAACACTTCACTCCCCGGCATGCACTTATTTTGTTTGGGTGAATGAGCAGGCTTGGGGAAGTCTGCCCGCTGACCTTCAGGCGATAGTTAAAGAGGCGTGCACGGCGCAAATTATCCATTACTGGACATTCAGTGAGTGGGATTCTGCACAGGTATTCGATTTTTACGAGGAGTATGGCGTCGAGCTTTTGGAGATGCCAATGGAGATTCAGAGCGCAATCGTTACCGGTGCTGATACTCTCTGGGAGGAACTCGCTGCTGAGGATCCAGTCTTCGCCAAGGTTTATGACCACCAGAATGAGTTTCTGAAGGTTTACCGGGACTTCCTAGCGCAGATGACGGCTGACTTTGAAGGGGCGCGAGCTTGGAAATGATAAGGCATCTGGTTATTATTCAGAGGAAGTAAGTGGGAAAGTCTACTCTGGGTATCATTAGAGCCGTAGTAAGGGGTATAGACTGGTTTATTGAACGGAGTGGGTGGGCGATAAGATGGCTAATTTTGGCCTTCGTCTTCACTATGGCGTATGAGGTCATAGCGCGGTATGTCTTTAATGCCCCCACAGTCTGGTCATACGATATCAGCTACATGCTGGGCGGCGGTATGATAGTCCTCGGGGGTGCCTATCTCATCCTTCATGATGGGCATGTGAGGATAGATATCTTTTATGGCCGCTTGTCGACTAGAAAGCGATTAGTCCTTGATATTGCTCTAGGGCTGCTGTTTTTCCTCCCCATGGTGATCATTATGTCAGAGTCTTCCTTCCATTATGCATACCGCGCTTGGAAATTTGATGAGGTATCCGGAGTAGGTATCTGGCGGCCAACAATTTTTCCGTTCAAGGCGGCCCTCTTTATAGCCTGGTGTCTTGTCGGTATTGAGGGCATTTCCTGGATTACTCGTAATATAGTGCGGTTGATAACGGGCAGAGAACTGTGACCAGTGCACAAATCGCGGTTCTCTGCCCTATCCGCCTCATAGTATTTCAATTTGGCAGGTACGAAGTATGATAGATATCAGCACCGGGATGCTGGTGCTAATCGGGTTTCTCATGATATTGGCTGGGATATTATCCGGCTTCCCGATAGCGTGGATTCTCGGCGGAATCGCCATCGTTACTGGGCTTCTATTCTGGGGGCCGCAGTCCCTTGATACATACTACCACCAGATGTACGGGCTTGTTTCCAACTACATTTTGCTGGCAATACCGTTGTTCATTTTCATGGGCGCAATGATTGAAGAGTCCGGGATTGGCAAGAGACTTTTCGATACCATGTATGTCATATTTGGGAGGCTGAGGGGAGGGATAGCCATCACGGCCGTAGTTGTCGGCACCATGCTGGCCACCATTCTGGGCATAATTGCTGGCTCCACAGTGATGCTTGCCATAGTGGCTCTACCAAACCTGCTGAGGCACGGATACAATAAGGCGATGAGCTGTGGGACAGTATGCGCTAGTGGCTCTTTGGGTATTTTCATACCCCCAAGCATTCTGCTGATTATTTACGGACCTGTTTCTGGTATATCGGTAGGCAAGCTATTCATGGGTGCTTTTATACCTGGCTTTATGCTTGCAGGGCTTTATATTACATATATTTTGATTAGAAGCTTCCTAAACCCTCGCGATGCCCCCTCAATCCCAGCCGAAGAGCAGATAATTTCTTTGAGAAGCAAAATTCGGATGTTCGTTACCTCTGCCCTGCCATTACTGGTTCTTATTTTTTCGGTTCTGGGCGTGATCTACACTGGTATTGCCGCTCCAACTGAGGCGGCCGCTATGGGCGCGGTGGCTTCCATATTAATCGCCGCCTTTTATCGCCGTCTAAATTACCAGACTCTAAAGAGCACTTCTCACCGGGCATTCGACGCCACCGTGATGGTTATCTATACCTGTATTGGAGCATCAATGTTCCAGAGTGTTTTCATGGCACTTGGTGGTGGTGAGTATTTCACGGACATGGTATTGTCAGCCCCGGGTGGGCGGTGGGGTTCCTTTGTGGCCATAATGTTCATAATTTTTATCCTGGGAATGTTTATCCCCGATATTGCCATCATCCTCATTATGGTTCCTTTAGTTACACCCATAGCTGAAGCGCTTGGTTTCCATCCTGTCTGGTTTGCTATGATGGTGTGTATGGACCTCCAGACATCCTTCATGACTCCGCCGTATGCACAGGCTATCTTCTTTCTGAAAGGGGCTGTAGACCCCAGTTTGGGTATTACCACAGGCGATATTATCAAAGGTGTAATTCCGTTTATCCTTCTCATAGTGTTTGGCATGGGACTGTGTGTAGTCTTCCCCCAGATAATTACCTGGCTGCCAGGTACGATGATTAAGTAAATTAATAAAGGTGTCTTTCACGTTTGCTACTCAAATACTATGCCAAGTAGACTTTATGTTTTCACGAAAGGAGGGTCCAATTGACATCAAATGCAGAATTCTTGGAGCGAGCAAAAAGGGTATTAGCTGGAGCTCATACCAATCTGCCCGGTGGCGGTTTCGCCCCCCGTTTTATAGTTAGGGGAGAAGGAGCTCATCTCTGGGATGCAGATGGAAAGGAGTACATCGATTTCGCGTTATCGGCCGGTCCACTTATCTTCGGACATAGTAATCCGGAATTCCTCCAAGCTTTAAAGAACCAATTAGATACCCTATGGTCACTAAACTCGACCATTTATCAGCAGTCTGCATTGGAAGTGGAACTGGCCGAAAAATTCGTTCAGCATGTCCCGTGTGCGGAAAAGGTTCATTTTAATCCGACTGCTTCGGAGACGGTCCAGCTTGTAATCAGGCTTACCCGTGCCTATACCAGCAGGCGTTATTTCATTCGTTTTGAGGGGCACTACCACGGGTGGTTTGATAATGTCTTGGGTGGAATTATTAACGAAGAAGCTACCGGTAGGCCTTTCCCTAAAGAAAGTAAGCAAGCTTTGGCAACTGAAGGTAGAGACGTGGCAGCTTTAGAACAAAGCTTCCTACTACCATGGAACGATATAGAAATTCTGGAAGAAGCCCTTAAGAAATATGGAGAAGAGGTGGCAATGATTATTATGGAGCCAATTCTCTGCAATGCTGGCTGTTGCCCACCTCGGCCAGGGTATTTGGAAAAAGTCAGACAACTGTGCACCAAATATGGTGTCGTTTTATGTTTTGACGAAGTAATTACTGGTTTCAGAGTAGCCCTCAATAGTGCCCAGGGTCTGTTTGGCGTAACACCGGATATTGCTACCTTTGGCAAGGCTATGGCGGGGGGACTTCCGCTAGCAGCCTTCGCCGGGCAGAGGGATATGATGGACCTTCTTCTGGAAAAAAGGGTAGTCTCAGGAGGAACATTCGGCAGGTATCCCCTTGGGCTCGCGGGAGCACTTGTCAGCATCAAGATTTTAGAAAAGGATGACGGAGCATTCTACAAGAAGATTGACAGTATCCAAAAGCGACTCATGGATGGCCTAAAGGAGATTAGTAAAAGACGAGGTATACCCATGTTCATTCAAGGGACCAGAGGTGTATTTATAACTCGGTTCATAGACATTGGCAAAGAGGTTGCCTATAGTATCAGAGATTTCGAGGGAGTGGATACGCAAAAGGAACGACGATGGGCCGAACTAATGGCTGAGGAGGGCGTCATCCTTATGTTTGTCGGCAGGTTTTACATTAGTTCGGCACACAACGAGGCGGATGTGGACAGGACATTAGAATGCGCTGATCGAGTTATGCGCAGACTCTAACCAAGGCAATCAAGTAAAAATATTTATGATTAAGAGGTAGGTGGGCTACATGCTTACCTGCCTCTTTAATCTATATTCTGCAAGAAAGCTGTACGATTTTACAATTGCTTGTTTTGTGACCTCATAGAAAATCGTTCCTTTTTATACTGCCCAACGATATAATGTTTTATTTAGAGAACATAATGGTTGACAAACAGTGCAGCACTAGGAGGGATTCATATAAGGAAGGGTATTGACGTGCAGGTCATTCCTTAGCCGCGCATTCCATCTCGACGAGCTAAACTAGCCAGACAGACCCGTTTCCTGCTAAAGTTGCAGGGATGGCTTACTTTCTCGGTATAGACGTTGGTTCCGTAAATGCCAAATTGTCATTAGTCGAAGAATATGGCAAAGTTATTCACCTTGACGTTCGCAAGATAACTACAAATGCAAGGACAGCAGTAGATTCACTCATCGGCACTCTGGGCCAGCAATTCAATCTTGACAAAATTGTGTCGGCCAGTGTGACCGGTTCTACCAAAGCCCTAGTTCCAAAAGAACTCAACTGGGCAGAGTACAGCAGCTCGCTAGCGATAGCATCAGGGCTTCTTCACAACCATCCTGATGTCAGGACGATCATACAGATCGGCGGCCAGAGTTCCCATGTGATAGGGCTGGAAGACGGTTTGAAGAAACCGTGGAAGATAGCGTCAAACCCCCTTTGCGCCGCAGGCACTGGGAGATTTCTTGAACAGCAAGCCTATAGGCTGGGTATTAGCATGGATCGCTTTGCTGCCCTGGCATTGCAATGTCAGGGGAGTCCGCCCAGAATTGCCGCCAGGTGTAGTGTCTTCGCCAAGAGTGACCTAATACATCTGCAGCAGAAAGGCGTGCCCGTAGGAGCTATGCTCTATGCCCTCTGTGAGAGTATTGCGCGCATGGTGGTCTCACTCCGTAAGGGGTGCTTTGAGGAACCTGTCTACTTTGTAGGTGGCGTGGCAGCTAATAATGCTATAGTCAAGGCTCTCAACGAGGCCCTTTCAACAAGAAACGGGCATAAAGTCGAGATAATCGTGCCCGAAAACTATCTTTATATGGCAGCATTGGGTTCAGCTCTACTATCAAAAGGACATAGTTCCCGGGTTAGTTCACTGCCTGAGGCGGATGCACAACTGCGTCATTTTGAGTTGCCCAGGCTTCCGAATGTTGCCGTTCCTGAAGGCAAGACAAGCCAGCGAATAGAAGAGTCCTGCCTGGGCTACCTGGGTGTTGATGTAGGCTCCACAAGCACCAAGGCTGTGATACTTGATGAATCGGGCAAGACAATTTTGGCCAAGAACTACCTGATGACCGCTGGTCGGCCGATTGATGCCGTAAAACAGGTCTTCCGAAACTTGTTGCGTGATGGTGCACAAAGGGTCAGGATAGCCGGCACAGGCGTTACCGGTTCCGGAAGGTATTTAATCGGCAGCCTGATTGGGGCGGACATCGTCAAGAATGAGATAACCGCTCAAACAAGAGCCGCCGCCGAAATAGACCCCGAAGCAGACATTATCGAAGTCGGCGGTCAGGACTCCAAGCTAGTTATCAAGAGGAACAGCGTTGTCGTTGACTACCAGATGAACAAGGCTTGTGCTGCCGGAACTGGTAGTTTCATTGATGAACTGGCTGAGATGTTGGGTGTTTCCGTAACGAATGGCGATTTCGCCAGGCTGGCCTTCTCTGCACCGAATACCATCGACCTTGGAACCAGGTGCGCCGCCTTCATGGGCCAAGCGGTCGCCTCGGCTCAGCAAGAGGGTGTATCTCTCGAAGTCATCACAGCCAGTCTGGCTACATCCATCGCCAAGAATTACCTATCTAAGGTAGTCGGCACGAGAAAATTGGGCAGTAAGATTATACTTACAGGGGCGGTCTTCTACAATCAGGCCGTTGTTTCTGCCTTTTGTGAGCAACTTAAAGGCAAGACCCTGACCGTTGCCGAGCATAGAGATGTCAGCGGGGCAATCGGAGCCGCACTTATTGCGAAAGAGACAGTGTCCGGCGATAGGTCAAAATTCAAGGGATTTCAAGAGGTCATCGACGCCAATTGTGCGCTTTCTATATTTACCTGCAAGGCCTGTGATAACAACTGCGCCATTACCCGTTTACAGGCGCCTGATGAGAAACCTACTTTCTTCGGCAGCCGGTGCGACCTCTTTGATAGCACTCTGACCCACGATAAGAAAGAGACCTTCTTCGATGAGCGCGAAAAGCTGCTTCTCCGGGAGTACAGGGAGAATGCGGGCACCGGGCTTGCAGTCGGAATCCCCAGGGCACTCATAGTACATGACTACGCGCCGCTGGTTATCGGTTTCCTCAATGCACTTGGTGCCAGGGTTGTCCTCTCCGGCAAGACCAACAAGGAAATCATGGAGCGGGCAGTAGAGCTAAGCTACACCGATAGCTGTTTCCCTCTCAAACTTCTCCATGGGCATATAGCTGCCTTTAATAAAGTCGATTATGTCCTCTACCCGAGTGCTATCCGATTAGGCATAAGAGACGGAGAGGAGAACCAGAAATACTCTTGTCCTCTCGTTCAGGCATCCCCTTTCATAGTACGCCAAGCTCTTGACCTTGGAGAGCGCCTTTTGATACCCACCATAGATTTCAGTCAGGGCGATGCCGCTACGATAAAGAGCTTTGCCGACGTGGCTGTCAAAATGGGATTCAGCCCGAGCACAAGCAAGAAAGCAGCTCTGGCTGGTATCGAGGCACAGCGCAGATTCGAGGCAGATAGGAAAACGCTGGGCAACAAGCTATTGAAACGTATTTGTGATAGTGACCAACTTGGTGTGGTGCTCTTGTCGAGATCCTATATGTCGCAGGACTCAGGAGCGAACCTCGGTATTGCTGAGAAACTGGCCCAGCTGGGCGTGGTGCCGATACCCCTCGACTTCCTCCCCCTTGACTCCATAGACCCCAAGAAATATACAGACCGGCCGTACTGGTCATATGAGGTCAAACTCATAGCCGGAGCGGCTATCGCCGCAGCAGACCCGCATCTGTATGGGCTGGTACTGACCAACTTCGGTTGTGGACCCAATTCGTTCATACTGAGGATTCTGGAGGACATCACGGGCAATAAGCCTCTGGGACAACTTGAGATCGATGAACACGCCGCAGAAGCTGGCATCGTTACTCGGCTCGAGGCCTTCGTCGATACCATTCAGGGGTATGCCCGCTTGGCGAGGCAGGAGACTCAGCGCCCGTACATCTATCGGGGAACATCTCCGCTCTCCCGCACAAAGAAGACCATTCTCATACCACGGATGGGGCCGTTTGTCGAGGCTATTGCTGCAGCTATGGAAGCATACGGTGTCAGGGCGGTAGTTCTCCCCGAGCCTGATGACCGCAGTCTCCTTTATGGCAACCAGGTAACCTCAGGCACGGAATGTCTGCCATATCGCATAGTGCTCGGCGACTTTATACGGTTCTATTACGAAAATGACCATGACTCTAGAGACGTTGAGGTGATTATGGCCGGAGAGTATGGTCCGTGCCGCTTCGGAAAGTATGTTGTCGAACAAATGAGGGTGCTGAAAGAAGTCGGCTTTGACCTGCCCATACGGACCAGCATGGCGAACGGCGCTTATCGCGACTTTGGCCTTGGCCCTCAGTTTGAACGCCTTGTCTGGAAGGGGGTGGTCGCGACAGATTATCTGCAAAAACTTCTCTGGCGCGCCCGTCCTTACGAAAGAGTGAAAGGGCGAGCAGACAGCTTGTTCGATGAGCATTTGGCTCGAATAACCGGTGACATCCGTAGAAAACAGGACATGGCTGGCACCTTGAACCGCGCGACTTCTGAATTCAAGTCCCTAGTTGACCTTCAGTTGCCCAAAAAGCCACTTGTTGGTATCAACGGTGAAATCTATTTGCGCTCTAACAGATTTGGCAACTGCAACGTGGTGCGGGAATGCGAAGAAGCTGGACTGGAAGTCGTCGTGTCTTCTATTGGAGAATGGGTGAAGTACACTTCCTATGCGACTGTCAGGGATGCGCTCGAGTATCGAAAGATTAGGCAACTAATAGAGGGCTACATCAGGAAAATCATCCGGGAACACGATGAGCGATCGGTAGCCAAACATTACCGCGAAATGCTACCAGAGAGAGAACCGTCAACGGAAGAGATACTAGCGAGATCAGACCCGTACCTTCCTTCTCAGTGCCGGAGCGAGGCATTGCTTAGCATCGGTGGGGGAATCGAATGGCTGGAAAATCCGGAGTTCGCCGGTGTGATATCGGTTATGCCCCACGGTTGTATGCCTGGTGGAATCGTGGCAGCAATATCTGAGAAGCTGAGCGCGACTTATCGAAAACCTTGTATCAGCCTTACCTATGATGGTTTTTTGGAGACCAATAATCGCACCAGGATCGGTGAGTTTGCTGAACTCATAAAGTTTTGTAGCGTGGATAGACCAATAGGGAGTAGATAGATTACAAAGAAGACGTAAATCGAGCCAATGAAATGGCGCCGCTACGATGCCTAGTAGTCTCACTTCCATCTGTCACCTCATATGGGGATATAAAAAAGGTGCGCTAAATTTCACACATGAAGGCTAGGCGTGAGACCATGCGATAATAAAGGAACTTTTGTACATCTAAGGTTATGAATTGAATTTTGCCTTGTTACTTGAGTTCCAGTATACTTTTAGTGCCAGATACAATTGAATAATTAGTCCTGGGGGGTCTGAAATAATTCAGGCTTAACCGGATAGCAAGTCGGTGCAAGTCCGACGCAGTTCCGCCTGCTGTAACTGATAGTTCAATACTGTCAGAAGCCAGAACGCCGGACCTCTGGATACTTTGGAACCTCTGCGGAGAAAGGGGGTAGGAATATGTTTGAGGAAACATGAGTGTATCCCCTTGTCCAAACGGCAAGGGGATAATTTTTCACCTGAACAATACTAAATACTAAAATGGAGGTAACATTTCGTGAAAATGAAGAAACTAGGTATTTTTATTGTCTTGAGCCTACTGGGCAGTATATTAACCGAAAAAGCCAGGTTTTGCCTGATGCCTTTGTGGGTGTACCGCTGATGAACAGCAGGGTATTGACAAAATTCCTCGAGAAGACTAAACTACACATCGCAATACACAAAGACCCTTAAAACCATTAGAAATTAGTTCAGGAGGCAAGGTGATGAAAGGTTAGGGCACGATAATCGCTATTGTCATTTGATGGCGGTTGATGGTGCCCTTTTTAGTTTGAAGATTTGCAAACTATTGAGAAAGGGGGTGATAGCTTTCAATAGAATAAGGTTTTTCACAGCTTAGTTCTAAAATCTTATGAGGAGGTAAATCAGTGAAAAAGAAAATATTGTTGATTCCGTTGGCACTGTTGTTAGCTGTGAGCCTACTTGCCTGTGCGGCACCTGCTCCGGCCCCAGCCCCGGCGCCTGCACCAGCTCCCGCGCCTGCCCCAGCTCCAGCGCCAGCGCCTGCACCAGCGCCAGCACCAGCTCCAGCGCCAGCAGCGCCAGCAGAGGTAATCAAGTGGAAAGTGGTGTCAATGCAACCGAAGGCAGACCCCCGTTACCATGTGATAGAAGAACTGGCTGAAAGGGTTGAGGCTGCGAGTGGCGGGCGCATGCAATGGGAGCTCTTTGCCGGTGATGAAATTGTGCCCGGTGCGGAAGTGATTCAAGGGGTACGTGATGGCATTATTGACGCTGGTGCCTCTGCCACTGTGTTTGTGATGGACATGTTCCCTTCAGCTGGCCTCTTCTTCCAGGTGGCTGGCGGGATGACGCCTATACCACAGGCATTGTGGTATATGGAGGGAGGAGGAATCGAGCTTTGTAGAGAAATGTTTGAACCGATAGACTCGTACCCACTCGCCTCCTATTGCCTCAGCAGCCCGGAGGTATGGGCCCACTCCACGGTGCCTCTGAACACCGCGGCTGACTTTGATGGGTTGAAGATGCGCGCCCTCGGTGACCCTGCCAATATCATCGCCAATATGGGTGCGGCCGTAGTCACCATGTTTGGTGGGGAAATCTATGAATCTACGCAGCGGGGGGTCATCGACACTTTTGAAATGGGAACCTTTGGCGCCAACTGGGGCATGGGCTTCCAGGAAGTGGCCCCGTATGTCTATCAGTCGGCAAGCCGCGGTCCCACTGACCTGCAGCTGTTCCATATCAACAAAAAGAGTTGGAACGCGCTCCCCCCTGACCTGCAAAAAATGCTAGAGTCGGCAGTATGGCTGGAGGCGTTGAAATTTTATGGCCGGGAAATACAGGGAGAAGTGGCGGCCAAACAGAAGTTTGTCGATTATGGCTGCGAAGTCGGACCCCTGCCCCAGGCAATAGAAGATGAGTTCGCGAGACTAGCTCAAGAGTACTACGATGAGAAGTCAGCCGCCGACCCCTTCTTTGCCAAGGTAGTAGAATCTCAGCGCGCGTTTCAAGCAACAACTGACAGCCTGGGCATACGATAAGTTAGGCCTCTTACCGCACCGCACTATCTTAGTTAGACAGATGTCAGGTTTAACCCCCGCTCCGGGAACCGCCCTCGGAGCGGGGGAGTAATTAATTATGAGAAACATAGTTCGGGTTATTGATAACATCAGTGAATACACGGGAATGGTAGTAAGGTGGGCCTGCCTGGCCCTGGTGCTGGTGCTTTGCCTTGAGGTCTCGGCAAGATATGTCTTTAATGCGCCAACGATGTGGTCATTTGAAACTGCAAGCATGCTAGGGGGTACCATTGCGGTTCTGGGCTGGTCTTATACCCACAAGCATGGCGGGCATGTGAGAGTGGATGTGTTTTATACCCACTTGTCGCCCAGAGGGAAGGCAATTCTCGATGTTACCCTTTCCTTATTATTTTTCTTTCCGCTGCTCTTTTCCCTTACCTATATTGCCTGGGATAGGATGTGGTTCTCCTGGTCAATGGGTGAAGTAATGGCTAGAAGTAATTGGTACCCAATCACCGGTCCAATCAGAACCGTAGTGGTTCTGGGACTGTTTCTGTTTGCCCTTCAGGGTGTGGCGCAATTCCTTCGCGACCTGTATCGACTGACAAGGAACCAACAACTATGATTGAAATTAGTCCAGAGATTACCACCTTAATAATGCTGGGCGGGATTCTGGTGGGGATTCTGAGCGGTTATCCCTTGGCCATCCC
>JAUWBK010000133.1 GCA_030605045.1 Dehalococcoidia bacterium | reverse complement strand
TGTTACCTCTTTATTAAATCTCCCGTAATCTTAGTTAAGACCATGCTACACGGCGTCTTCGGCGGTAATATCGGATACTTTGACCACATCTATTATCTTTTCTAATTGTTTCCTGACCTGGCCCAAGACAATAGCTGACCCGGACACCACAATGGCAACGCGGGTTAAACCAGGCCGCTCGCTATCTTCAGTCTCAATGGTCTCGAGAACGTTAACACTGTGAATGTTAAAGCCGCGCCTGCGGAAAACGTTTGACATCCGGTTAAGCACCCCGGGTTTATCCTCGACTAGAGCCAGTAGAATATGTTTTGTTGCCGCCACGTTATCACCTTTTAAGTTTAGATATTACTCACGCGCAGTCTGGTGGAATCTGAGATAGCTTTCACTTTTTGTTTCGGTTCTTCAATGAGTTCGGCTAGAGTCGCCCCCGGTGGTATCATCGGATAAACACTTTCCTCCGGTTCCACCTTAAAATCGATCAGGAAAGGACCTTCGTGATTCATGGCCTGCTCAATAGCGGGAACCACCTCTTCTTTACGCGTAACCCTCAATCCGGACAGGTAATATCCTTCGGCGATCTTGACAAAGTCGGGGCAAGATAATGGGGTAGCCACATATCGTCCTTTATAAAAGAGTTCTTGCCATTGCCTTACCATACCCAGGTAACCGTTATTGATAATAGCTATCTTAACTGGCATTTGCTCCTGAACTATGGTGGCTAACTCTTGAATCGTCATCTGAAAACTACCATCGCCATCAATACACCAAACCGTGCTCTCCGGACAGCCTACTTGAGCTCCCATCGCTCCGGGCAACCCAAATCCCATAGCTCCCAGGCCCCCTGATGAAATCAGAGTGTTCGGTTTATTGTAACAGTAATGTTGCGCTGCCCACATCTGGTGCTGCCCAACTCCAGTAACAATAATTGCTTCTCCTTTAGTTACCTCATATATCTTACGAACCACATACTGGGGCAAGAGTCCGTCACTGTCCCTGATTTCCGTTGACGGGCGTTCTTTTCGCCAGTCATCAAGCTGCCTAATCCACTCAATATGTTTGGTAGGGGTAATCGATTTATTTAAGGCTTGCAGAACCGTCTTAACATCGCCAACTATCGGCACATCAGCACGTACATTTTTCCCAATCTCGGCAGGGTCAATGTCAATATGGATAATATGAGCATGGGGCGCAAAGGCACTTATTTTACTGGTAACTCGGTCATCAAATCTCATTCCGATAGCCATAATCACATCAGCATTATTAACTGCCAAATTAGCATAAACCATGCCGTGCATGCCCACCATACCATAACTTAGAGCATGACTCTCTGGGAAACAACCAACGCCCAACAAAGTAGTAACCACCGGTATTTGGGCCATCTCCGCCAGTTGCTTCAGCTCATCGAATGCCCAGGAGATATTTACCCCTCTACCGGCAATAATAAGAGGACGCTCAGCTTCATTTAGAAGCTTGGCAGCTTTCTTAATTTGTGTCGGGTGCCCCTGCAGCGTCAGTTTGTAGCCGGGCAAATCCACTTTGTCCGGGTAGTTAAATTCTGCATGCTCCATAAAAACATCTCGGGGAATGTCAATAAGCACAGGTCCGGGCCGACCTGTCCTAGCTAAGTGAAAGGCTTGTTTTACCACTCCAGCCAGGGTATTAACATCAAGGACGAGATAATTATGTTTGGTAATGGGCAAAGTAATGCCGGTAATATCGGTCTCCTGGAAAGCATCCCGGCCAATAAAGGACTTACTTACTTGACCGGTGACTGCAATTACTGGTGACGAATCAAGGAAAGCATTAGCAATCCCGGTTACCAGGTTAGTCGCGCCAGGGCCAGAGGTGGCAAAACATACTCCCACTTTTCCCGTCGCCCGGGCATAGCCATCAGCGGCATGCGCCGCTCCCTGCTCGTGACGCACCAGAATATGACGAAGTTGTGGATATTGAGGTAAAGTATCATATAGTGGAATGACCGCTCCCCCGGGCAAACCAAAGATAACCTCTACTCCTTCTTTTACCAAGCTGTCATATAGAATCTGGGCACCTGTCAGCTTCATAATAGCCTCCTTCACCCGCTAAACACGGCTCCGGTGCTAGCGGAACCCACCTTCTCGGCATAATATCTAAGATAACCGGTTCTTACTTTCGGTTCGAACTCGGCTAGCTGCGCCAGACGATTAGCTATCTCTTCATCAGTAAGTTCTATTTCAAGTTTATAATTAGGAATATCAATGTTAATCATATCACCGTCTCTTAAGGCAGCAATTGGTCCCCGGCTAGCCGCTTCAGGAGAGACATGCCCAATGGCAGCGCCACGGGAGCCTCCCGAAAAACGCCCGTCAGTGATCAGAGCTATCTCTTTATCCAAGCCGGCACCGCTCAAGAGAGAAGTAGGCGTGAGCATTTCTCTCATGCCCGGTCCACCTTTGGGGCCTTCATAGCGGATAATGATGACGTCACCAGGATTTATGCTACTGCTCATAATTGCCTCGGTAGCTTCTTCTTCGGAGTCAAACACCCTAGCTGGCCCCCGATGGGTCAACATCTCGGGAGCTACCGCTGACTTTCTCACGATAGCACCATCCGGGGCTAGATTACCAAAAAGTATTGCCAGGCCGCCAGTAGGGGCATAAGCATTGTCCACAGGGCGGATAACATCCTTGTCCAAAATCTGACTGTCGGCAATATTTCCGGCTAATGTTTTCCCGGTCACGGTTCTTAAATCTAGCTTTAACAATCCTTGCAGTTCGTTCATCACTGCCGAGATACCACCAGCATAGTCCAAATCCTCAATGTGATATTTGCGCTGATGGTCAATGTAAGCTGGAGCCAGCTTGCACAGACAGGGAGTACGTTGACTTATCTCGTTTACCATCGTCAG
>JAUWBK010000093.1 GCA_030605045.1 Dehalococcoidia bacterium | reverse complement strand
CTCAGGACTCGGGTGAGCTTTGAGGTAGCGATGCGGCAGTTAGGCGGTCATACTATTTACCTGTCTCCGGCTGAGGTTGGCTTGGGGCAGCGGGAGTCAATTTCCGATGTCGCCCGGGTGCTGAGTCGCTATGTTGATGCCATTGCCGTCCGCACCTTTTCCCACCAAACCTTAGAGATTCTGGCTAGTTATTCCGAAGTGCCGGTAATAAATGCCCTGTCTGATCTGGAACACCCGTGTCAGGCACTGGCAGACCTTCTCACCATTTACGAGAAGAAGGATGAGCTCGAAGGGCTAACCTTGGCCTACATTGGCGATGGCAATAATGTGGCCCACAGTCTCTTACTGGCCGCTTCACTTACCAGAGTAAATTTCCGGATTGCTTCTCCCGATGGCTACCAGGTTCAAGACAGAATATTGCGTCTGGCTCAAGAGTACGCTATTGCCAGTGGTGCTGAAATATTTTGCACTAAGGAACCACGCCAGGCGGTCAGCGGGGCTGACGTTGTTTATACTGATGTCTGGACGAGTATGGGGCAGGAGACTGAGGCTGAGCAGCGGCGCCAGATATTTGACGGCTATCAAGTCAACAGCGAACTCCTGTCCCTAGCCAAGGAAGATGCCATAGTGATGCACCCCTTGCCGGCACATCACGGCGAGGAGGTAGCTGAGGGTATTTTAGATGGTCTCCAGTCAGTCGTCTTTGACCAGGCGGAGAATAGGCTGCACCTGCAAAAAGCGCTGCTGGCTGATATGTTAGGCGGACTGGAGATACCGCTAGCTAAATATCAATAAGGGGGATGGCATGTACACAGTAAGGACCTTAATAAATCGAGGTTGGTATCCAGCTTTAATCACGGCGCTGGCGGTGATTGGTTTGTACTTTGAATGGCCGCTTGAAGCCTTACTCCCGACGCTGATTGTTATCTTGGCCATCGGCTTGTTAGTGACGGTGATTAAAGCCAGGGAAAGGCAGTTAGAGCGCTCAGCGGTAAGGTTAAGGCAGATAGCTGAATATTTTAATCGCCGCTTTATGGGCGAATCGTCACTGTCTATCTTTGTCATTATCGACACTCTCTTTAATCTTGATAATCCCAAACTATGGGACTGGGCACGGGCGTGTGATATGTCACAGCGCATTTTCAATAGCTGGTGTAATAACTTTATCAGCCGGCTGGAAAGCGACGTCGGAATTAGAAAGTTTGCTGATTACCTGTATACCTATTTAAATGAACTGTGGCAGATAACCAGTCATTACTATGACTTTGTCGAGCAGTTTTATGAGGTAGGGGAGAAGGTTGAAATCCCGCCGGAAACCATCGACCAGTATAATAAATTCGTCCTGGAGTACAATGCTTTTGCCCAAAATTTCCGGGATAACATTACCGAGTTAAGAAATATTGCCCGAACCGGAATTGAGCCCCCAAGTGTGAAGCTTGCCCGAGAGTTAGTCAAGACAGCGTGAGTAAGGGAGGGTGGTGGCGGTGAGCAAGCCGATTGTGGCTATTGTTGGCCGACAGAATGTAGGTAAATCAACTCTTCTCAATCGGATGGCGGGAAAGCCACTGGCTATCGTCGCGGACTTACCAGGAACAACTCGTGACCGTGTCTTTGCTCCTGTTTTCTGGCAGGGAGTTGAATTTACCCTGGTTGATACCGGTGGCCTGGAGTTAGCACCCAGTTCCACGATTGCCCAAGGGGTCAAAGAGCAGGTAGATATGGCAATCACGGAGGCGGATGTTATTATTTTCTTAGTGGATGTTAAAACCGGGGTGGTATCCTCGGACCTGGAGGTAACTGACATCCTTCGTCAGGTACAGAAGCCCTTACTGTTGGTGGCGAATAAGGCAGATAACCCGAAACTGGAAGCCAGAGCGGTAGAATTTTATGAATTGGGGCTGGAGGAGCCATTGGTGATTAGTGCCTATCACGGCCGGGGCACTGCGGAACTACTGGACAGAATTGTTTCTCTATTGCCAGCACCATTACCAGTTGAGACTGAGCCAGAGGTCATGAAGGTGGCCATTATCGGTAGACCCAATGTCGGTAAGTCAATGCTGTTAAATACTCTGGTCGGTGGGAAGAGGGCCATTGTTGATGATGTTCCCGGGACTACCCGTGATGCTGTCGATACTTTAGTTGACTTTGATGGGCAAAGTGTGTTACTTATTGATACTGCCGGTATCCGGCGGCGGGGGCGGATAGGAGCGGGGGTAGAATGGTATAGTGTCATCCGTGCCCTGCGTGCCATTGACCGGGCGGATATAGTCTTGCTGGTTCTTGATGCTACGGAGACGGTAACGGCTCAGGATATGCATATTGCTGGCTATATTCAGCAAGCAGCCAAGGGGGTTGTGGTGGTAGTCAATAAGTGGGACCTAATTACAGATAAGAATTTACCCGCATGGAATAAATATCTCAGGAGCCAACTCAAGTTTATCACTTACGCGCCGGTGATGTACACTTCGGCTAAGTTTGGTCACGGGGTGGACAAGACTATACCGCAGCTGCGCCAAGTATATCAGGAAAGACTCAAGCGATTATCTACCGCTGAGGTTAATAATATCGTTCAGCAGGCAGTAGCCGCTCACATTCGACCACGAAGTGGCCGCAAACAGCTAAAGATTCTATATACCACTCAGGCAGAAGTAAATCCACCGACCTTTGTCTTTTTTGTCAATGATGCCAAACTAATCCATTTCTCTTATCAACGTTATCTGGAGAATAAACTGCGTCAGGCGTTCGGCTTCACTGGTACACCGCTTCGTTTGGTCTTTAAAACAAGAGGGGAGTCATGATAATTGCCAAGTTTGTCGCTGTGATATTAATTGGCTATCTTCTGGGTTCCATTCCCTTTGGGGTAATCATCGGCAGGCGTAGTGCCAAAGTGGACGTCAGGCAGATTGGCAGTGGTAAGACAGGGGCGACTAATGTGCTAAGAGTGGCCGGTAAGAAAGCGGCCGCTCTGGTACTTATTCTTGATTTGCTGAAAGGATTGCTGGCGGTAGTATTTGCCGGGTTGATATTTGGCGAGGACTACCTGATGGTAGGCAGTTCTGGTTTGTGGTGGCTGGCGAGAAGCGCTCAGGTCTCAGCTGCTTTGGCAGCGATAGCTGGACATAAGTGGCCGATATTCCTTAGATTTCGAGGCGGGAGAGGCGTGGCCACCTTCTTCGGTGGGCTATTTGCTTTGTGCCCGCCGGTAGCTCTGTTTGGCGGCGAGGTGCTAATTCTCGGGGCAAGCTTAACTCGGTATGCCTCACTGGGCTCTATCGCTGGGGCAGTAGGTGCCTACGCCATATTAGTACCCCTCACCATTATCAACGGGTTCCCCATTGAATATCTGGTTTACACTCTAATCGGTGCCATCTTCATTATTGTCGTGCACCGGGATAATATTGTTCGGCTGATATCAGGTACCGAACGCAAGATTGGTGAGAAGGTTGAGGTAGGAGGTTCACTCCCGTCGACTAACCCTTAAGCCAAACTCTTCAGGAACATCGTAGGGAGAACATGAGGTAAGATATGCTTAAGGTTGCCATTATTGGCACTACCATATGGGGGACAACTCTAGGTGTCATCTTGGCCCAAAAAGGGGTACAGGTGGGGTTGTGGGCGCGAACAGAACAAGAAGCTGATGAAGTGAGAAACAACGCGCCTGACCCAGAATTATCTCCCGGTATTACTTTTCCTCCTCAGTTACTCGTTACCCACGATTTAAACGAAGCCTTAGACGAGGCCAAGGCGGTAATCCTGGTGGTGCCTTCACAGTCAATGCGACAGAACATAAAGCTGGTGGCAAGCCACCTCAATAAGTCAATGCTGGTGGTGAGTGCTGCCAAGGGCTTGGAGATTGGTAGTGGCAAGCGTATGTCCCAGGTAATCGCTGAGGAGATAAACCCGCGTTTTCAGTCTAACATTTGTGTGCTTTCTGGGCCTAATCTGGCTCGAGAGGTTCTGCGTGGTCTACCCGCGGCGACAGTGGCAGCTGCCGAGGATAAGTCTGTCGCCAGAAAAGTCCAGCGACTGTTAACCACCCCCAACCTTTGTGTCTTTACCAATACCGATGTCGTCGGGGTGGAACTGGGGGGAGCCTTAAAGAATATCATTGCTCTGGGTGCCGGCATCGCTGACGGGCTGAGTTATGGTGACAATGCCAAGGCCGCCTTTATGACCCGGGGTCTGACGGAGATAACGGCGCTTGGCGTTGCCTTGGGGGCGCATCCACTTACCTTTTCTGGCTTGGCTGGCCTGGGTGATGTCATCGCTACCTGTGCCAGTCCATTGAGCCGTAACCACTATGTTGGGATAGAGCTCACTAAAGGGCGCTCGGTGACGGAGATAGTTAGCACCATGAATGGTGTTGCTGAGGGAGTAACCACCACTCTGGTTGCCCGCAATCTGGCCCATAATCTCGGCCTAGAAATGCCGATTACGGAAAGGGTCTATCGGGTACTCTATGAAAATGCTGACCCTCGCCAAGTGGCGGTTGAGATGATGGGGGGTAACGCTAGGCATGAGTTAGCCGGACGGAAATGGCGATTGTTCTCTTTCTTTAGGCGAGGAAAGCGCTCTTCGACGGCTTAACCCAACCCTTTCACTTCCCGGTAGCGGGATTCTTGACCTCACGAACTAGACTTTCTGGACTCTTTTTTTGCTTGACTTAAGGTGCTGGCCAGTTCCTGGAATAACTGGCGCTGTTGTTTCGTCAGCTTCTCGGGGGTAACCACCAGTAATTTAATTATCTGGTCGCCGCGTCCATTCCTCTGCAGGTGAGCAATACCTTTATTTTTAAGGTGGAATTCTTTACCGGTTTGGCTGCCCGCCGGGATATTGAGCTTGGTTTTACCATAAAGGGTAGGCACTTCTATTTCCACACCGAGAGCGGCTTGAGCAAAGTTAACCGGTAGCTCATAGAGAATGTCGTCACCATCTCGAGTAAAGAGCTCATGTGTCAGTACTGATATACTGACATAAAGGTCACCTGAAGAGCCGCCTCTCATTCCAGCTTCACCCTCACTGCTAAGGCGTATTTGAGAGCCATCTGCCACTCCAGCTGGGATCTT